>JAJRQA010000060.1 GCA_024280475.1 Alphaproteobacteria bacterium | reverse complement strand
TCCAATCTTGTTCTGCAAGGCGCTCTTGTTCCTATGATCCTTGCCACAAATCGGCCAGACAGTGATATTGCCAGGCAGTTTTCAAAACTTCGGGTGCCGACTTCATTTGAGTTTATGCAACTCGTCTCCCGCACTCTGGGCCAAGAGGTGCATGTAGCTCAGCCGACTAACAAGACCTATGTGAATGGGGTCATGGCCTATGGACGCCGTGGCTATATCGAGGTCGAAAAAACCGATGAGATCGACCAGTTTCAAACCTCTATTATCATGCCAGATAATGAGCGCTCAAAACCAAAGATAGAGGCGATCGAAGGATTGCAGGAAGTTCTTGCATATCTGAAAAAGTACCAGCCCGCCATTGTGGCCGAACAACTCAACTGATTTCTAGATTTATTGGGGCAAAAAGGGATGTGACCATGGTTTCTATCACCGGGCGCATATTGCTCATGTCAAAATCTGGGCAGACGATTTTGCTGAGAACGAGCCCGTCAACCAGTGAAATCAGTATTCTGGCAATAAGCGCCTTGTCATGTTTACAGCGTAAAAGCTTGTTTTCTTCAAGCTCTTGCAACATTTGGCACGCCTGCTGAGTCAGTTGCTTGTTGAATTTGGTGTAGATCGCATTGATGCGAGGGTTGCGACCAGCTTCGGCGAACAGCTCGGCAATCAGTTCCGATTTGTCTTTTTCCATTAGTGTGATTGCAGTCCAATAGACCGTGTCAACGATGGCTTGCAACAAATCTGAAGACGAGGGAACATCATTGATGGCAGTGCTCATCCATTGCAGCTCGTCCGCAGCGAACGCCTCGATTATGACTTCTTTGCTATCAAAATACCGATAAATATTACCAGCACTCATGCCAGCTTGCTGGCAGATGTCCTGCATGGTGGTGTTGTGAAACCCCTTGCGCACAAAGCAGGATTGCGAGGCTTCAAGGATCTCGATCCTTTTGTCGACTATTTTTTGTTCACTCAACTTCACGTCATCATATCCCTTCAAGAGAGGCCTGTGATCGCAGGCGGCCAAGCTTGTGCTTGATGTCTATTCTATCAAGAATGAACGATCATTCAATAAAAATTCTTAGAACTAGCCCCAAGTGCGTTTTTTGAAAAATATGTTTGTTCGAGCAAATATCCATGATCCAGATTTTAATTGCAATTCGCGTGTATATGATCAGTTTCTCAATATCCTGCGCTCAGACCCTGCAGCTTACTCTTCTAAAAGAATCATGGCACCACGATAACGGACTGCGACCTTGACTATGAGGGCTCTATTTCAATAAACGCCGAATTCTCGGAAAAGTTGATTTTCTGGCCTTTGAGAATGTTGACGTCCTCAATATTGGCAATGGAGTACGGGTTACGGCCTATGTCATCAGCACTCCCAAAGGATCTCTTGCAAGCGGTCTCAACGACGCGCCAGTGCGTAAAGCCGTGAAGGGCGACTAGATTGATATAGTCGCTTATTGGATCAGCAAGATGCCGCTGCCCATCAGCCAACTAAATTATTGTTGGATAAGGGAAGTACGGTCAGTGATATAATCTGATCATCGTGATTTTGTCCTATCTATCTGATTTTACTTAGATAGCCGTTCTTAAGTCGATGGGTCTTGACAAAAAATGCGCTCGACCCATGCCGAAGCTGGATAATGTTCGAAACTTCAACTATAATGCTGCAAGTGCTTCGAAACGTCGCGGAAGTAAACATCTTTACAAAGAGTGTTGCGGTGATATCGGACGCTGGTTTGTGATGTGCAGACGCGTGTTGGTTTTGGTGCCAGGCATTGTTGTGAGAGAATAAAATAAAAGATCAATATGAGAGTGAGATCGTAAAAACCAAAAAAGCGCAAAGTGGTTAGATTGCTCTTTATTCACTGAACCAATTCAATAGAAGCTGGGTTGAAGCATAATTATTTGCTTCTAAGCAAAATTTTATCCATTGGACAGCTGCTTGCGGCATGCAAAAACTGTTTCCATATGGTTATTTAAGGGAGATGTGCGAATGGCTCATGTAGTCATATTAGGTGGTGGTATTGGTGGGGTGTCTGCCGCCTACGAAGTAAAAGCGGAGTTGCGAAAAGGGGATACGCTGACACTGATATCTGCCAATTCCTATTTTCAATTCACACCAAGTAACCCATGGGTGGGTGTAGGCTGGAGAAGCAAGGCCGACATCACACTTGAATTGGAAGGCTTGATGAAAAAGCGGAAAATAAATTTCATCCCGCAAGCCGCTACCAGAGTACATCCCGAGCATAATATTATTGAACTGGCAAATGGTGAGCAAGTTCAATACGATATTCTGGTGATTGCCACTGGTCCAGAGTTGGCTTTTGACGAAATACCTGGATTGGGTCCTCTTGAAGGTGGCTTTACACATTCTGTGTGCACCGTCGATCATGCGTTGAACGCCCATGTTGCCTGGGAAGAATTTGTAAAAACTCCTGGACCTATTGTTGTTGGTGCAGCGCAGGGTGCCTCGTGTTATGGGCCCGCTTATGAATATGCCATGATCATGGATACCGACTTACGCCGTCGTAAAATTCGTGACAAATTCCCGATAACATTTGTGACAGCCGAACCCTATATTGGTCACCTTGGGCTGGGCGGTGTTGGCGACACCAAGGGGCTTTTAGAGGGCAAGATGCGCCATCGTAATATCAAATGGATTACCAACGCCAAAATTGATCAAGTCACCGAAGGTATGATGCATATCACGGAAGTGGGACATGATGGCAACGCTTATTTGCAGCACGAAGTACCATTTGGATATGGAATGATCCTGCCGGCCTTTAGAGGAGTAGAGGCAGTACGTGATCTGGATGGAATCTCAAATCCACGCGGTTTCACCATTGTTGATGCCAATCAGAAAAATCCCAAATACCCCAATATCTATGCGGTTGGTGTATGTATTGCGATTGCACCACTGGAAGCAACGCCGGTGCCTACTGGTGTGCCAAAAACCGGTTTCATGATTGAAAGCATGGTCACAGCGGTTGCTCACAATATTGGCAGCGTATTGCGTGGCAAGGAGCCACAAGCCGAGGGCACGTGGAATGCGGTTTGTCTTGCTGATCTTGGCGATGAAGGCGTGGTTTTTGTGGCGCGTCCGCAAAATCCACCACGCAATGTCAACTGGGCCGCGGAAGGCAAATGGGTGCATTACGCGAAGATCGCTTTTGAGAAATATTTTATGCGCAAAATGAAGAAAGGCACCACAGAGCCATTCTACGAAAAAGCCATCATGAACATGATCAAGGTGCGCAAGCTGAAAGACAAGATCAATAATCCGCTTGGATAGGGAATGGGGTTTTAGGGCAGGTGGACTGCATGGTACGGTGCGCTTTGAATTGATCGCATGATTTGGAAATCGAGCGCCACAGGAGTTTATTCCTGTGGCGCTTATTTTTTATCTGGGTTATCTACGCGTTGCTTTTGTGCCAGCTCCAGCATTTTGGCGATACGAAAATGGCGGAACGAGGCTCCGGCAACAGCTCGTGTAAAGCCTTCAAAGCCCCCGGTAATATGGCGGCGCAAGATATAGAATTTAAAAAACCCCAAAGGAAATTCTGTAAGCAGGCGCAGTTTCAGCTTCCATATGCTGCGCTTCTTCATCGTGTTGGCCTGCAGGTCTGTATAGGAATTAAACTTTTCCAAAAGATGCGATAGCGAGCGATAGCTGTAGTGAAAAGCGGGGGCATCAAGCTGGCCGATCTCATAGTCATGCGACGTCACGGTGTCATGCACAGCGCTGTTTGAAAAGCGCATCTTAGTGCGATCATAGAGCCGGATATAATTGTGATAGTCAGCAAAAGGACGTGGTTTTTTAGCGCCGGGGTAAATGGTTGGGAAATAGATTGAATAGCAGGAGAGCGCTGGATCTCCCGCACTCATCAAGGCGATGATTTCATCGCATAAAGCCCTGGTTGGTACTTCATCGGCATCAAGATTGAGCACCCAGTCATGTTTGCACTGATCTTCACCAAAGTTTTTTTGCTGCCCGTAACCGCTCCATTTATTGTATAAGAAAGTGACACCCAATGAGCGGCAGATTTCTTCCGTCTTGTCGGTGCTGCCGCTATCAATGACAATGACTTCATCCACAAAACCGATCACCGATTTGATAGTGCGCCCGATCCGGTCTTCTTCGTTCATGGCGATGATAAAGCATGAAATCGGCAGCTTTTCAGGGTTGTCTGTCATATTGCGGGCTACTCAAAAGTCTTTCTCTATTCAAAGGTCTTACGTGGATCAAGGGCATCACGCACGGCTTCACCGATAAAGATCAGCAGTGATAGCATGATCGCAATGACAAAAAAGGCGGTGAGGCCAAGCCAGGGGGCTTGTAAATTGGCCTTGCCCTGTTTCAGCAATTCCCCCAGTGAAGGATCCCCTGGCGGCAGGCCAAAGCCCAGAAAATCCAGCGAGGTCAAGGTGGTGATCGAGCCATTGAGAATAAACGGCATGAAGGTCAATGTCGCAACCATGGCGTTGGGTAACAGATGCTTGATCATGATGCTGCGCGAGGTCAGGCCCATGGCTCTGGCGGCGCGTACATATTCAAGGTTGCGGCCACGCAAAAACTCAGCGCGCACCACTCCCACCAACGCGACCCAGGCAAAAAGCAGCAAAATGCCCAACAGGATCCAGAAATTTGGTTCAATGATCGAGGCCACAATAATCAGCAGATAGAGTGTTGGCACCGAGTTCCAGACCTCGATGAAGCGCTGGAAAATAAGATCGGTCCAGCCGCCAAAATAGCCTTGCACGGCACCAGCTGCGATGCCGATTATGGAGGATAAGATGGTGAGGGCAAGGCCGAACAATATAGAGATGCGGAACCCGTAAATCACCCGCGCCACAACATCGCGCCCCTGATCATCTGTGCCCAGCCAGTTGGTATTGCCAAGACGTGAAAAGCGCTCCATTTGATCTTTGGGTGCCTCGCAAAAGCTATCGTCGCGCAGCCAGTTTGGCGGCGAAGGAAATCCAAGGCAAAGGCCATCAGCTGCTTTAACGCGGGGGTAATCGAGATTGATGGTGCGGTAGCCATAGCGGATCATCGGCCACAAGAACCAGCCCGCGGAGCCGCCCTTGATGTCGCTGGTTTGGGTATTATCTTCGCATTGTTCCGACCCATTGGTGCGCACCAGACATTCAAGCACCGGGTCGCGGTAGTCGGCTTCGGTGGCAAACAGGCCGCCAAAGTCGGTTTCGGTGTAGGTGAACAGAACGGGGAAGTGCATCTTGCCGTCATATTTGACGATCAGCGGCTTGTCATTGGCGATGAACTCAGCGAACAGCGAGAAGATGAACAGGAACAGGAAAATCCACAGGCTCCAATAGCCGCGCCGATTGGCTTTGAAAGTGTCCCAGCGGCGTTCATTGATTGGCGAGAGATCAGGGCCATGCCGCATGGTTGACCATATACGGTAAAAAAACCCTTTCTTGGGCGCGTCTGGATTATTGATTTTACTGTCCATGGCGCTATACCTCCCGCGACTCAAAGTCGATGCGCGGGTCAATCCAGGTGTAGGTCAGATCAGAAATCAGCCCCACAATGATCCCGACCAGCGAGAAGATATAAAGATTGGCAAATACCACGGGATAATCGCGGTCAAGAATACTCTTGAACGACAAGAGCCCCAGTCCATCCAGGGAGAAAATGGTTTCGATCAATAGAGAACCGGTGAAAAACGCGCCGATAAAGGCACCTGGAAATCCCGCGATAATGATCAGCATGGCGTTGCGGAACACATGCCCGTAAAGCACTTGATTTTCAGTGAGACCTTTTGCTCTGGCCGTCACCACATATTGCTTTTTGATCTCGTCCAGAAACGAGTTCTTGGTCAAGAAGGTGGTGGTGGCGAATGCGGACAAGGACATGGCAACAAGCGGCAATACGAGATGCCAGAAATAGTCACCGACCTTGCCGATCAGCGACAATTGTTCCCAATTGTCCGAGGTCAGACCACGCGAGGGGAACCAGTTGAAAAACGAACCTCCCGCAAATAGCACTATGAGAATAACCGCGAACAAAAACCCTGGGATCGCATAACCAATGACGATGACGCTTGACGACCAGACATCGAATTTGGAACCATCATTGACCGCCTTGCGGATACCCAGCGGGATGGATATACCATAGGAAATAAGCGTCATCCATAGTCCCAAAGACACGGAGACCGGCAGTTTTTCCTTGATCAACGAGATGACGCTGACATCGCGGAAATAGCTATCACCAAAATCAAAGCGCAGATAGTTCCACATCATGGTGCCAAAACGGGTGTACCAGGGCTTGTCGAAGCCAAACTGTTTTTCAAGAGATTTGATGAATTCGGGGTCAAGACCTTGCGACCCGCGATATTTACCAGCCGAGCTGCCATCACCGCCGCCTTGTTGGCCGACGCCAAAATCGCTGCTGCCGCCACCGATACGGGTGGTGGCATCCACATTGGTGCCCGTCAGCTGGGCGATCATCTGCTCCACAGGGCCGCCTGGCGCAAACTGGATAATAGCAAAGCTTACCGCCATGATCCCGAACATGGTGGGGATGATCAGCAATAGCCGTCGTATAATATAAGCGCCCATGAAATCCCGTTTTTATCTGTGTTTATTGTTGTGCTCGTATTTATCAATCATGCAAGGCGGATTGGCAAGAGGCGAGGGGATTGCTTTATTTCTTTTCTTTGAGCTTTGCTTCTTTTGCCGTATCCACCCACCAGGTGTCGATAATGGCGCGGGCATAGGGCGGCTTTTTGGCGGGTTTACCAAATTTGTCCCAATAGGCCATTCGGTGGAAGGGGTAAAACCATTGCGGCACCCAGTAATGGCCGGCCCGCAACACGCGGTCGAGGGCTCTGGCGGCAATGACTAGGTCTTTACGGTTTTTGGCCCCGATCATTTTTTCGATAAGAGCATCAATGACGGGGCTTTTAATACCCGACAGGTTGCGCGAGCCTTTGGTGTTGGCACTAACCGTTGACCAGTAATTACGCATGGCAACGCCTGGTGTCAGGCCCAGTACAAATCGTGAGGTCGTGATGTCAAAGTCGAAATCCTTCAAACGGCGTTCATATTGAGAGCTGTCAACCATGCGGATTTTGGCTTCGACACCCAGCACTTTGAGGTTTTGAATATAGGGGCCGATAATGCGCTCAAAGGCGGGGCTGACGGTGAGGAATTCGATGGTGAATTTATCACCCGCCTTGTTGCGCAGCACGGCGTTTTTCTTTTGCGAGCGCAAACCAATTGAGGTCATCAGGCTGCAAAAAAACCCGCAATCCTTTTCCTCAATAACCTCATTGCCGACCTTCCATCCAGCTTTCGCCAATAGCTTTTGCGCTGTTCGCAGATTGCCACGATCTTTACCGGCTCCAGAGGTTTTGGGCGGCGTATAGGGAAGCTCAAATACCTGTTTAGGCAGCTTGTCGCGATATGGCTCCAGCAAAGCGAGTTCTTCACTCGATGGTTTGCCATGCGCTTTCATGTCCGAGTTCTCAAAGAAACTTTGCGTGCGGATATAGGCATTGAAAAACAGGTTCTTGTTGGTCCATTCAAAATCAAATGCCAGGTCCAGAGCTTCGCGTACGCGGGGGTCATTAAACCGGTCACGGCGCAAGTTCATGAAAAATCCCTGCGCGCCAGAGGGGCTTTTGTCGGGCAGGGTTTCGCGTTTTAATTTACCTGATTTGACTTGCGGGATATTGTAACCAGTGGCCCAATCCTTGGAGGTAAATTCTTCGCGTAAATCATAGGTATGGCTGGTCAGGCCCTCAAACTCGGACGTGCGGTCGCGGTAATATTCATAGCGCAGTTCATCAAAATTATAGCGCCCCACATTGATTGGCAGGTCTTTGGCCCAGTAATCCTTGCGCCGTTCATAGGTGATATGGCGTCCTTGATCATAATCTTTGACCTTGTAGGCGCCAGAGCCAAGCGGCACATCCAATGTGGTTTTGGAAAAATCGCGGGTCTTGTAATAAGCGGCGGAAAGCAAAGGCAATCCCGATACCAGGCGAGGCAGATCGCGCACTTGCTCGCCCTTGAAGTGATAGCGCACGGTGAGCTTGTCGATGGCCACGGCTTTCACCACATCACGCAATTGCAAGGCATAGGCTGGATGGCCTTTGGATTTTAGAATATCAAACGAAAAAACAGCGTCTTTGGCAGTGATTTGTGTGCCGTCAGAAAATTTGGCTTCCGGGCGCATAAAAAAGGTCACCGATTTTTTATCGTCTGCTAGTTGTGCGCTATGAGCGACCAGACCATAGACGCTGTCAGGTTCGTCAGCGGCCCCTTCCATCAAGCTATCAAACAAGGCGCTCAACCCTTGAGCGGCGTCACCTTTCAAGATGAAATCATTAAAGCTGTTAAAAGATTTGAGCCGTGACGGGCCAATCATCGACAGGCGTCCGCCCTTGGGGGCCTGTGGATTGACATAGTCGAAATGCTTGAAGTCAGGGCCATATTTAAGCTCGCCAAAAGCAGAAAGGCCGTGCGTTTTTTTGCCCGCAAGGGCTTGTTGTCCCGGTAATAAAAACGTCAAACCCAGTGCCAGAGTGAACGCAAAAAGGATTGGATTGTTTATTTTCATTGCGGGCCTCGTTTGATGATTATCCACCGATTTTTTCCAGAGCGTCTGCTGATTTTTGATCATACCACCAGGTGGCAAGAAAGCCGACATCCTGATCAGGTAAAGTCTTGGGCTGCCCAAATTTATTCCAGTAAGCAATCCGCTCATAAGGGGCGTACCATTGCGGTACAAGATAATGGTTCCACAATAAGACGCGATCAAGAGCTCTGGTCGTCGCCACCAGTTCCTTGCGGGTTTTGGCAAAGATAATTTTGTCAATCAGCTTGTCGATGGCTTTATTCTTGATGCCGATCGTATTGCGCGACCCCTCTTTGTCCGAGGCTGCCGAACTCCAATAGCTGCGCTGTTCATTGCCTGGCGACTGGGATTGGCGGAACGTGCCAATGATGATATCGAAATCGAATTTGCGATGACGTCTGATATATTCGGAGGTATCGACCTGGCGAATGGTGGCCTTGATGCCCAGTTTTCTAAGGCTGTTGATATAGGGCATAACGATGCGCTCGAAGGCGGCCTGGACAAGCAGGAATTCAACCTTTAGCTGCTCGCCGGTTTTGGTGTTCACCCGCACACCATTCTTGATTTTCCACCCAGCTTCATCAAGATGTTTGCTCGCATAATACAAGTTCTTGCGAAAGTCGCGGAGCGTTTTATTGACGGGCAGTTTGTATGGCTTGGTAAAAACTTCAGGAGGCACAAGCGCCTTGACCTCATTGAGGATTTCCAGCTCGCGGCCGGTCGGCAAGCCAGAGGACGCCAGTTCGGTATTTTCGAAATAGCTGCTAACTCGCTTATATTGACTATAGAACAGGTTCTTGTTGGCCCATTCAAAATTAAAAGCGAGTGTAAAGGCGTGACGTACAAGGGGGTCCTTGAAGCGTGAACGTCTTGTGTTCATGACAAAGGCTTGCATGGGCTGGGAGGTTTTGAGTTTGATTGTTTGTTTTTTGACCATTTTTTTGTTGAAGGCCGGGAAATTATAGGCGGTGGCCCAGTTTTTGGAGCTGGTTTCCGCGCGGTAATCAAGCAGGCCACTTTTGAAGGCTTCGAGAGCAACGGTTGAATCCCGAAAATAAGTGTAGCTGATCTCATCGAAATTATAGCGACCGACATTACAGGCGATGTTTTTGCCCCAATAATCTTTGACGCGCGTATAGGTCATACTCGCCCCTCTGGTCATTTTGCTGATCTTGTAGGGGCCAGATCCAAGCGGTGGCACGAGGGTACTTTTGGCGGGATCTCGTTTGACATAATGGGCGTCGGTATCATCCCAGTAGTGCTTTGGCAGCACAGTGAGATCTCCCATGATTTGTGGCAATTCGCGATTACCTTTGACATTGAATCTGAATGTCACCTCGCGCTCGCCTGTTTTCTCGGCCTTGATGACGTTTTTATAGTAGAATTTCCAGCCCGGATTAAGGGTGGTGAAGGTCTTGAAACTAAAAATAACATCTTCAACCGATACAGGTTTGCCGTCATGCCACTTGGCTTCATCACGTAATTTAAAGGTCACAGAAGAAAAGTCTTTGGGATAGCTGACCCATTCGCATAATTGACAATAGGCGGTGGAGGGCTGATCGAGACTTGTATCCATCAAGTTGTCATAGAGCAGTCCGATGCCCGATGCCGTATCTCCTTTGCCCGTGAAGATGTTCAGCGTGTCATAACTGCCATTGGCGCCAAGGCGCACCTGGCCGCCTTTGGGCGCGTTTGGATTGACATAGTCGAAATGCTTGAAACCGGCAGGGTATTTGGGTTCGCCGATCAGGGAAAGAGCGTGTTTGCGTGGTTGGTCTGGCGTTGTCTCGCTTGCGTTTGCGACACTATCTCCCGTCTGGATCGTTACAATAGAGGCGGACAGGAGTAAACACGCTGCCGCGATCCCTGATCTCATACTGGTTCTAGGTGCCATTTTAAACGTTCCCTTCCCATCTATTGTTATTATTTGACGGTTCGCGCACCCCTTAATGGGTAGGGAGCGGAACCGGTGTTGAGGCATTGCTACGCAGGAATGCAATCAAGTTAGCCATATCCTTGTCTTTGCGAATGCCTGCAAAAGCCATTTTGGTTTTAGGTACCACTGATTTTGGTTTTTTCAAAAAGGCGACCAGATTGGCATATTGCCATTTGTCGGACTTGCCCGCATATTTGATCACAGCTGAAGAGTATTTGTAGCCTTTTGTCGTGCCGATTTTTTTGCCGACGATTGCATAAAGATTGGGGCCGACTTTATTTTTCCCACCCTTGTCAAAGCTATGACAGGCCATACATTTTTTGGCGACCTTGGCGCCTTTTTTTTGGTCTCCAGTTGCGAGCATCTGGCCGATTGGAATAGTTGATGCTGGCGGCTTTGCAGAGGGCGTGCTGGCTGTGTTACCAGCCACGCTGTCGTGAGTTTCCTGCGTATTTTTCCCAGTGCTGTTCTTGCCTGGCATCTGAGGAGAGGTTGAGGCAGTCATGGGGCTGTGGCCTGTGTCCGCTTCAGATTGATAGAGATTGTTGACAAAAGCTGATAGGGCAAACAAAAAGAGGATAGAGAAACCAAGGGCACCAGCAAAGAGCGTCACAAATTCTTCAAATTTTGAGGGGAGGTGTTGTTTGTGTGTCATTCAGGGGGGTCCAATTCTTGACGTTTGGTTTGGTCAATAGGGCGAATTTCCCGCTTCATATTCAGATCCAGCATATCTGGAATAGCGAGTCTGCACCCTATTACCTCCCTTTGCACCAGATTATCAATAGTTAAGAGGCCATTTTACGGCAATAGTTATATAGCAAAGGCATCATATGACAAAAACCTTGATACTTATTCCCGCCAGGATGCAGGCATCGCGGTTGCCGGGCAAGCCGATGGCGGACATACTTGGTGAGCCCATGATTGTGCATGTCTGGCGCAGAGCAGTCGAATCAACTGTTGGTGAGGTTGTGGTGGCTACGGATGATACCACGATATTGAGAGCGATCGAGCAGGCGGGGGGGCGCTGCGTTATGACACGCTCCGATCATAAAAGCGGCTCGGATCGCATTTTTGAAGCCTTGCAGAGCGTTGATCCTGATGGGCAATTTGAAATCATCGTCAATTTGCAAGGAGATTTACCCAGTCTTGACCCGCATTTGGTCAAGGCGTGTATGGAGCCACTTACTGACAAAGAGGTGGACATCGCGACCCTTGGAGTCGAAATAATCGATGATGAAGAGCGAACAAATCCAAATGTTGTCAAAGTGGTTGGCACGCCGCTTGGCGATGATCGTTTGCGGGCGCTTTATTTTACACGGGCGACTGCGCCTCATGGCGATGGGCCGCATTATCACCATATCGGCATTTATGCCTATCGCCGCGCGGCACTGGAGCGTTTTGTTGGCAGTCCGCCTTCAACACTGGAGCAGCGCGAAAAACTGGAGCAGTTGCGCGCGTTAGAAAATGGCATGCGCATTGATGTCGCGCTCGTTGACACCATCCCCCTTGGTGTTGATACTCCAGCCGATCTTGAAAAAGCGCGAGCATTGCTTTTTGCAATGAATGGATAAAGGCGAAGATGGAAAGAAAAACGTGAGCAAACCAACAATAACCTCCTCCACGACCATTTCCTATCAGGGGGAGCCCGGGGCAAATTCGCATCTGGCCTGTGTTGAATATCAACCGGACTGGAAAGCTTTGCCTTGTGCGACTTTTGAGGGGGCACTGGCGGCTGTTAAAGAAGGGAAAGCGGCTCTTGCCATGATCCCTATTGAAAATTCCGTGGCGGGCCGCGTGGCGGATGTGCATCATCTATTGCCCGATTCCGGGCTGCATATTGTCGGTGAGCAGTTCGAGCCAATCCATCATCAATTGCTTGGCCTTAAAGGCGCGAGCTTGAAGGGATTGAAATCGGTTCATAGTCACGTTATGGCGCTTGGCCAGTGCCGTAAAAAGATCAGGGAATTGGGTCTGGTTGCTCACCCAGAGGGTGATACTGCTGGTAGTGCTCGTATGGTTCTGGAAGCGGGTGACAAAAGCATGGCGGCGATTGCACCACGGCTGGCTGCCAAGATTTATGGACTTGAAGTGCTTGTCAAGGATATCGAGGACGCAGCGCATAACACCACACGCTTTTTGATTTTGTCGGCCAGTCCTCGGCCTGTGAAGCCTGAAAACGGGCCCATTATTACAACCTTTGTGTTTCGCGTGCGTAATGTCCCGGCCGCTCTTTACAAAAGCATGGGGGGGTTTGCCACCAACGGGGTCAACATGACCAAGCTGGAGAGCTATCAGCTCGAAGGCTCGTTCAATGCCACCATGTTTTATGCCGATATAGAAGGCCATCCAGACGAGCGCAATGTGCAGCTTGCCATGGAAGAACTTGATTTTTACTCGTCGGAAATCCGGCTGCTTGGCAGTTACATGGCCAGTGAGTTTCGCTTGAAATTAAACAATAAGGAGCGCGCATGAAGCAGGCGCCACGCACGATCATAACACCGAGGCCAAAGCTGACCCTGGATATTCCCGAAGGAATGGCGCCGGTGGAGTTTTTTAACAGCTCTGCCAATCTGAAAAATCTGGCCGAAGAAAACGGCTTGTTTCGCACCGCCGAAGATTTGTTGATGTATCGCAAGTTGATCGGTCATTCGACCGAATTTGACACCTCGATCATATTGGATACCTCAAAACGCATCCTTGATCCTTTGGGGCGCCCCGTGCGCCGGGATCAGATGAAGCGTCAGCAAAAGAAGGTCTGGGAGCAAATGACCCAGATCACCTGCGATTATATGCTGGAGAAGTATCCTGACCCGGGGGAGCATCTGATCTTGTGCGGGGAGGCATCGCTCGACAGCACCTGGCCGCTGAACAAACCCGGCGTTCCCAGCATTCGTATGATCCACAATCATTTTATGGTGTTCCCGATGGAACAGCTGAAAAATGGCAAGGAGGCTAATCCCTCGAACCCAAACCTCACTGATAGCGGCCACAACTCCATGTTCTTGATGAGCCTGTCGGATGTCTATCACGAGTTTCTGGAAGTGCTGGATTTACAAATCCTTGAGCCAATCCCTTCTAGTGAATGTGCTTTGTCGCTTACTGGCTATCCGCAAGGGCTGCCAAGCTGGGTGCTAAAGGATGGGCCAGAGCGGCTTAAAGATCGCTATTTCTGGTTTGAATATGAGCAAATTCTGCGCGGCTTTCTGGATTTTTACCGCACCTTTTTCATGATGGTGGCAACCGGAGATCCCAAGGTGCCGCCCGGAGCCAATTTTTCTTCGCAGATTGATGATGTGCTGCTGACCAATAATCAGTTCCAGCGCGTAGCGCGCGATTTGCGTGAAAAGGTGATACTGGACCCGCAGTTCGCCAATGAAATCCGCTGGCGTCCGGCTTACAAACAAATCATGTATCGCGATGATCTGGGGCGCTTGATCGTCACAATCTCGCAAAATTCGGTGGGCAATGCGATTACCGAGCTGTTGGGGATCGTTGTTGATCGGGTGGAGGATGAAGCAGCCTATCAGGCTCAAGAGCCGGGCTTGATCGGGCGCTTGCTTGAGGTGCGCGAGCGCTTTGTTGATGCCAAACTCGGGTCTGTGATCAATGGGCCCAACTGGCCAGACGGAAGCTATAAACAGACGTGATGGCTTGTGCCCAATAAGTCATAATTTAGAGCTGTTCATGAACTATTGTGCCTTCAAGCAAGGTGTTGATATATGTGCGGTTGATCTTGCGGCGCGACAGCGCTAACGATGGTGACCATGAACGATTATGTGAAAGCTTTGATTCTCTGTGTTTTGTGCTTTGCGATCCTTGCGGGTGGCATGGTGGCGATGGGCTGGGCGCAGCAACAGGGCAAAAACTATGTGCCGGGGGTCTGGCGAGGTGATGTGCAGAGACCGCGCCCCGATTTTAGTGGTTTACCTCCACTGCGGGTTATTACCGAAGCCGATTATCCGCCGTTCAATTATTATGATGAAGATGGCACCCTGACGGGCTTTAATGTCGAACTTATACAAGCAATATGCGGCGTGCTCGGTGTCACCTGCTCGGTTGAAGCACGCGACTGGGAGTTTTTGCTTCCCTCGCTGGCCCGCAAGGAAGTCGATATTGTTGCCGCCTCCATCACTATAAGCGCGCAAAGTTTGAAAATGGCTGATTTCACCGACCATTATTACGAGACACCAGCGCGTTTTGTCGTTGGCAAAACCAGTAATCTCACAGAAATCACACCCGAGGCATTAAAGGGTAAATTGGTTGGGGTGATCGAGGGATCCAACCATCAGTCCTATTTGCAAAAATATTATTCCGGCGTCAAATTAGTGCCGGTCAAAAGGCGAGAAGAATTGCGTAAAATGCTGTTGGACGGCAAGGTCAAAGTGATATTCGATGATGGTATCACCTCGGTTTTCTGGCTCAACGGAACAGCTTCAAAAGCTTGCTGCTCCTTTTTGGGTGGCCCTTTGGTAGATCAAAAACATTTTGGCCAAGGTGTTGGCTTTGCCGTTCAAAAAGGCAATCGTCGCTTGCGCGAAATGCTCAATTACGCCCTTGAAAAAGTGCGCCGCGATGGCATCTATGAAGAGCTGTTCCTGCGCTATTTCCCGCTTAGTTTTTATTAAAGGTGACTGGTTTTAGATAAAGAAATTACCAATTCCTCGTTGCTATCTCTCCTATTGTAATCCCGGTCTCTCTATTGTCATCCCAGCAAAGGCAGGGATCCATACTCCCTTGCTTATCAACCTAATTGGCAAGCCATCGCTAACGATCCCGTTTCTTGTTGATAAGGCTGGGATTATGGTTCCCGGCCTTCGCCGGGATGACAATGTGAGGGATAGGAATGATGGAGAAGGGTATGGGGCTTAGAACATCGGCTCTGTCAGCCATTTGAAAAAAATCACCAGACGGCTAGTGCGTCTTTTTAGGTTTTTTGGTGTGGGCATTGATCAATCACCTACTTACAAGCCACAAGTCCTGGCAGCTGTATGATGAAGCGGGCACCCTTGATCTCGTCATTTACCAAGAGGTTCTCGGCCCATATTTTTCCCTTGTGCGATAGTACAATCTGCTCTGAGATATTGAGGCCAAGACCTGAATTATTGCCAAAACCATGTTCATCTGGGCGATCCGTATAAAAGCGCTTGAATACTTTTTCCAGATTGTCAGCGGGGATACCGGGGCCATCGTCCTCGATACGGATTTCAATGTTGCCAGCAAGGCGTCTCATGGTGACTTTCACAGCGCCCTTGTCGGGTGAAAATGAAATGGCATTATCCACCAGATTATTGATTACCTGACCTATGCGCATTTCATGGCCATTCATCAAAAAAGCGTCCGGACAGCGGAATACTTTAGCAACTTCCAGGGTCACATCAATTTCTTTGTCACGGCGAATACCGTTGAAGGCAGGAATGATATTGCCAAGCAGTGTGGAAATATCCATCGGTTCATATTCTTCGCGCGCGAGTTCAGCGTCGAGGCGTGAAGCATCAGAAATATCGCTGATCAGGCGATCCAGACGCTTGACATCATGCAATATAATTTTTGTTAAACGCTCTCGCAATTCCTCTTTTTGGACGAGCGGCAAGGTTTCCACGGCACTTTTTAACGAGGTCAGGGGGTTCTTGAGTTCATGAGCGACATCGGCGGCAAATGTTTCGATGGCTTCAATGCGGCTATAAAGGGCCCCCGTCATGTTGCGAAGAGCCAGCGACAGCTCGCCGATTTCGTCCGTGCGCCAGGTGAAATCTGGAATTTCTTCGCGGGCTTTGGCGCTGTGACGCACGCGCCGCGCAGCCGCCGCCAATTTGCGCATCGGTGCACCAATCTGGTTGGATAGCCACAAGGACAGGGCAGTCATAACCGCGGCGGCAATCAAACCAGCACGTAGAATGCCGACACTTTCGTCGTAAACGATTTTGTCAATATCATCGCCCTTGGTGGACAGCATCAAGACCCCAAGTACAGCCCGCATCCGTTGAATTGGTACGGCAACCGAGACAATCAGTTCCGAGCGTTCATTAAGGCGCGACATGTGATGTGAGCGCCCGCCAAGGGCCCTGCGTACTTCATTATAGGCTTTGCCATTGGCTTCCCCAATATCCAGATATAGGGGGACATTGCCACGCCATTTGCGCTTCACCCATCTTGTGATGCGATCGATATTATTGATCTTTTGAACGCCGGTCAGGGGTAGTTGGGTTCGCGAAATCTGACCGCGCGCATCCAGCGTATCCGAATCCAGCAGCTTGTTGCCTTCGCGGTCGTAGATGCGCGCTCTCGTCCCCGTTGGCTTGATCAGGCGCAGCAAGATAGGGGCAGCACGTTCCGGGTTGATCGGAAAATCAAGGCTGTCATAGCTTTCAATATTGCCAATGGCATCATGATCTGATTGCATCTCCAGCAGTTCTTCGGGATCGACAATCACCTGATCAGTATCAATCGTAGAGGATGCTGCGATGGCCTCGGAGATGATCTTACCCTGGGTCAGCAGGTTTTGCACCCGCACTTCAATCAAGCCGGCGCGATAGGTGTTGAGCACCAGCACACCGCCCACAAGTGTGAACAGTCCAAGCACATTATAAACGAGGATGCGCCGGGTCAGGCTGTTGAATTTATAGTTGGTTTTGAAGTGGCGAATAAAAGGGGACAGGCGTCTGCGCACAAACAGCATAAAGCCCCTTGCACGCGAATGTTTGAGGGCCGTCCACTGTTTTGCGATGGTTTTTTTTAGCGGGCTTGAAACGCGCTGGGAAAGTTCTGTCAATTTGCCCCCGACCTCGGCTATTTGTTCTTTCAGCCATTGCGATCGTGGCATGTTTCTCAACTTTCCTTAAAGCGGTATCCAACGCCATAGAGGGTTTCGATGACATCGAAATCATCATCAACGACCTTGAATTTTTTACGTAGCCTTTTAATGTGGCTATCGATTGTCCGGTCATCGACATAAACTTGATCATCATAGGCGGCGTCCATCAAGGCATCGCGGCTCTTAACGACGCCTGGGCGCTGTGCCAGTGCTTGCAGAATAAGAAATTCTGTGACCGTTAGTGTCACTTCCCCGCCGTCCCAATGACAGGTATGGCGTTCCTGGTCCATTTTCAGTTTGCCGCGTTCCAAAAGCTGCTCACCGCTGTCATTTTCTTCCTTGGGAGTGGCACGCGCTTGCGAGCGGCGCAAAATGGTTTTGACCCGCTCCAGCAACAAGCGCTGTGAAAAGGGCTTGGCGATATAATCGTCAGCGCCCATTTTGAGGCCAAACAATTCATCGATTTCATCATCCTTGGAAGTCAGAAAAATGACTGGAATTTCACTGTCTTGGCGCATGCGGCGGAGCAGCTCCATGCCATCCATGCGCGGCATCTTGATATCAAATATGGCGATATCGACCGGTTTTTCCTTGAGGCCTTCCAGGGCTGAAACACCATCATGATAGGTGTTGACATTGTAGCCTTCGTTTTCAAACAGTACACTTAACGAACCGATGATATTCTTGTCATCATCAACCAGTGCGATGGTAGCCATAGTTTCAACCCTTTTATCAGCGCTGCATCATGTTATCATGTTGCGAGGCGCTGAGTGTTTCATCTTTGTTATGACCCTGTTTTTAGGCGTCTCTTGCTTGTAAGTCAAAACCTGAACCAAAATGATCCCCACAATGACCAAAAAAGATAGCTCCCGGCCCTCTTCAAGACCCCCAATGCCACCGCCCAGCGAGGTTGCACCGATCGCGCGAAGGGTCATGCGTCTTGCCGATAAAGTGGCGCTGGCGAGTATCGATCTGGAAGGCGGGGGGCCGTTCTTGTCCCTTACGGGGGTGGCTTGCTTGATGGATGTCACACCGATCCTGCTAATGTCGGATATTTCGCGCCATACCAAAAATCTTGGCGAAGACCCGCGCGCATCCTTGTTGTTTGATGGCACTGGTGATCACGCCAATCCGTTGAGCGAAGACCGGGTATCGGTTAACGGGCACATCGTCAAATGTACACGCGCAGAGGCAGAGCAGCGTTTTATGGCGCGGCACCCCAAAGCGTTCTATGCGCAGTTTGCCGACTTTTCGTTTTATCAAATGCAGGTAGATGACGCCCATTTTGTGGGCGGTTTTGGTACGGCCCTATCTGTCCGCGCAGATATTCTTTGTTTGCCGAAGGCGGAAATACAAGAACTGCAAGCAGCTGAGCCGAGCATCTTGAACCATATGAATGAGCAACATGGGGAAGCGGTACGCAATATGGCAGTCAATCTGCTGCAAGGGCGCGATGGCCCCTGGCAGCTGACCGGCATCGATCCTGAAGGCTGCGACTTCATATTGCGTAAGGAGCGATGCCGTCTTGATTTCAGCTCACACGTAAAAACGCCCGATGAAGCTCATCAAATGCTAGTCGCGATGGTCAAAAAAGCCAGATCATGATCTAGCGGCGACGAAAGACAAGATCTCCCCGTCCGCTTGGGCTTCGCAAAGTGATATATTGGCGATTGCCTCTGACAACGATATTGATGGAACCATGAATATCATATTCTGTATTTGAGAAGCGGCCACGGTAACGGTTTTTGCCGACGCTTCTAACTGTTCCTGATTGCTCAAGAAGGCCAACGCTGGCTACTGAGCATCTGGCATAAACGCTGTATCGGCCAGACCTTTGAGCGCGGACGGTTGCGCGGCACCTGGTTCTTTCTTTGGCGCCAGATGCGGTCGTAAAACTACCGCCGCCTTTCCAGCTTCCGACAAGTGAACGAGATTTGGCATAGGATTGGGTGGTGCTAAAGACAAAAACCAAACTGAGCACTGCAGCCATTATCATTTTCATGAGGTAAATCCTTTTGGTACAGGGGGTGCGTTACGCAAAGATATAATTCCTTGATACAACCAAATAAGTCAAATTCTAGCAGTTGCAAGTGAATACATTTTAGGGGATAGTCAAGTCAACTACATCCCATTGGTCGTAGGGATGTGTCGCCCGACATCTTCTTTAGAAATCGAAGGGAATCCCCCACAATGACACTATCTCACGATGGCGCATCGCGCACAAGCAACAATGAATTGATCGGGTGGGTCGATGAGGTCGCAAAGATGTGTTCCCCTGACACGATTGTCTGGTGTGACGGGTCGAAAGCCGAATTTGACCGCCTCGCTGCGGAACTCGTCGAGGCGGGTGTCTATATAAAGCTTAATGAAGAAAAGCGTCCCAATTCATATCTGGCGCGTTCGCACCCCTCTGACGTGGCCCGCGTCGAGAACCGCACCTTCATGTGTCACGAAAAAGAAGAGGATGCAGGCCCCACCAATAATTGGATGGCTCCCGCGCAAATGAAAGCCGAAATGCGTCGGAGCTATGAGGGCTGTATGAAGGGGCGCACCATGTATGTGATCCCGTTTTCCATGGGTCCCATCGGCTCTCCCATTGCCCAGATCGGCATAGAAATTACCGATAGCGCCTATGTGGTCACCAATCAGCACATCATGACCAGGGTCAGCCAGCAAGTGCTGGACACGCTGGGCGATGGAGAATTTATCAAATGCCTGCATTCTGTTGGTGCTCCGCTGGAGCCTGGGCAGGCGGATGTGCCTTGGCCCTGCGAAGCTGAAATCGACAATAAATATATCACCCATTTCCCGCAAACCCGCGAGATCTGGTCCTATGGCTCTGGCTATGGTGGTAACGCTTTGCTTGGCAAAAAATGTCTGGCGCTGCGTATTGCGTCGACGATGGCCCGTGAAGAGGGCTGGCTGGCGGAGCATATGCTTATTCTGGGGCTCAAAAGCCCTGCTGGCGAAGACACCTATATTGCCGCCGCGTTCCCCAGTGCATGCGGCAAGACCAACCTTGCGATGGTGTTGCCCCCCGAAGGCTTGAAAGACTGGAAAACCTTCACCGTCGGCGATGATATTGCCTGGATCAAGCCACATACAGACGGCACCTTGCGCGCCATCAATCCTGAATATGGTTTTTTTGGTGTGGCACCGGGCACCAGCTATGACAGTAACCCCATGGCGATGGAGAGCATGAAAGAAAACTGCATTTTCACCAATGTAGCCCTCACCGATGATGGGGATGTGTGGTGGGAAGATATTGACGGCCCCGTGCCTGATCACCTGATTGACTGGAAGGGCAATGACTGGACGCCCGATAGCGATACGCCGGCTGCTCATCCAAACTCACGCTTTACGGCCCCAGCCGGTCAGTGTCCCTCGATTGATCCCCGTTGGGAAGACCCTGAAGGTGTCCCGATCAGTGCCTTCTTGTTCGGGGGGCGTTTGTCGAAAACCTTCCCGCTGGTGTATGAAAGCTTTGACTGGGACCACGGCGTTTTTCAGGCTTGCACGATGGGATCAGAAGCAACGGCCGCCGCTATTGGCGTTTCTGGTATTCGCCGCGATCCCTTCGCCATGCTGCCGTTCATTGGTTATAATATGGGCGATTATTGGCAGCATTGGCTCGACATGGGGCAAAACCGCGAAAAGCAGGGTCTTAAAAATCCAAAAATCTTCCGCGTTAACTGGTTTCGCAAAGACGACAACGGTAAATTCATGTGGCCGGGCTTTGGCCAAAATATGCGCGTGCTGGAATGGGTTGTTGATCGCATCAATGGCAAAGTGGGTGCGTCTGAGAGCCCATTTGGACTGGTGCCAAGCTACGAAGATTTCAATTGGAGGGGGCTGGACTTTGCTCCCGAGCAGTTTATGCAGCTCACCGAGATTTCGCGCGAAGCAGGTCTTGCCGAAGTAGCTGACCTAAAGGTCTATTTCGAGCAGTTTGGAGATCACCTGCCCGCTGATATCGAAGCACAGCGCGTTGCGATGGGTGAACGCCTCGAAAACGCCGTTGCCATGTGGCGCGCCGAAGATGCGGCGTAAGCTGGTTCATTTGTTGCAATGACGACCGCAATCCACTCAAAAGCAGCCCCCTTTTTGCTTCAAAAGGGTTTGCTGCTTTTGACCCAAAGCTGCCTTCAGTAAATATCCTCACAATGCTATTTAACCTACTGATGGGCACGAACTTAACTTAGCAGCATCCCTTTTCACATGAATGACCTGCCTCTACCGTTGTCACGTTGCGAAGATTATCATATTCGACATTACAATAGTCAAGAACCGCATCTTTAAGCCTCTTGCGCCCACGTTGAACACGTGATTTCGCTGCTGAGACGCTTAGACCGGCCCTACTTGCAAAATCTATTTATTTTAGTTTTACAAACCTTTATAAACTTTGGTTTGCACTGCATTTTCGAGACTGTTTTACAGATCTGTTTTCCACGCAACTTCCTGCAAACCCGCACCAGTTTTCTTTTGCAGCTTATTGTGCGCTTGTTGGTACAAGAGCGCTTTGCAACCTTTTTACATTTGATGCTTGTGGTTTTTTTGCACTGTTTCCTGGTCACCAGCTTATATGATACGGTGGTTTTATGCCGACACTCTTTTACGGGTTTGCGTATGCAACTGGTTTTCCAGCTGGTTTTTCATTTTGACGCTTCAGGCACTTTCACCGGACGAACAGTGGGGCTCCCCCGACCTGTTTTTGGTCTGTCGTGAGTGGGCTGTAGCTGAGAAACCTCGAACATTCGCTCTCGTTGTTTCTGCGAAACAACTGCCGCTACTTTTCCCGATGCAGTTGAAGCTGGCGTTTTGCTTTGCAAAAAGCCTTTGGTGCCCTGCAGGCGACATAGATGGGCACTGGCATGAGGTGGTCCAAGTACCTTAATTTCATCAAGAGCATTCCAAATGAGCAAGGATACTGAGGAGGTTTCATGTGGGGTCAATAAGGTAGAAACGGCGAACACCCCAAGGCTCGTTGCTCAACTACAGCTGCGAT
Organism: Alphaproteobacteria bacterium; assembly: GCA_024280475.1. Classification (GTDB taxonomy): domain Bacteria; phylum Pseudomonadota; class Alphaproteobacteria; order Rhizobiales; family JAKIUO01; genus JAKIUO01. The sequence continues at coordinate 56 of JAJRQA010000060.1, read as the reverse complement.
ATGCCGATCGGTCGCTTAACCAGCACTCGATAGATCTTGGGCCAACATCAATGCAT
>JAJRQA010000059.1 GCA_024280475.1 Alphaproteobacteria bacterium | reverse complement strand
GGTAAACCCCACCTGGAGCAAGACCAAATAGGGGCAGTGTTTCTTGCGCAAGCAAGCAGGCGCGTTTTCACGCTAGCTGCCCGGGTTGGTTGCTTGAGGCGATTGGTAACAATCGTCCCAGATGAATAGTCATCACGGGAGCAATTTCGTACAGAACCCGGCTTACAGGCCGACTGACATGGTTTTATCGAGATTTTAATTCGATCATAACGCCAAGCCCGGTGTCGGCACATTTTCCAATCCGCGGTGTTGAGACATGAGGGAATGGCATGCGAAAGATGATCCAAGGCGCGGTTGCTTGGGCGCAGATTGCCTTTGCATCGCGATGATTGTCATCTTAAGATGTTTTTGTGCGAGGCCAGCATGCCTTGTGTCTTAGATCGTCAATTACCGACGACAAAGTGATTGGGTTCTCAAACGGGAGCCAATAAATAATATTTAAAATCCAGTATTGTGAGTGAAAAAATGACTATGAAAAGCGACATTGATGCCCTCCCGACCAAGATTCGCATACCAATGAGATTATTGGGCTTTATCAATGTTTTGATTTTATGTGCGATCGGTGTAGCTGCAGCTTTCGCGGAACTTGAATGGCCAGTTTATGCAATTGGTACGGCTGTCGTGCTGGTCGTGGCATTTTTCTTTTTCATCATTGCCCCGCGTCTTGTCATTTCCGGCAAACATTTATTGGGCCTTTTGCTTCTGGTTCTCCCTTCAATACTCGCTCTTGGAGCAGTCTACTGGTGGCAATTTATGCGGGTTGTTTGAAACCGAACTCCTTCCGGGAAAAATTGGGGCTGTGTTTCTAGCACAAGCAAGCCAGGCGCATTTTTCTATTTTTGCCGCAATCCTGGTGCAAATAATGATTTTTGCGTTTGCCTGTAATGATGTATAAAGCTTCGACCTGAGAGATTTGGCAGGGGGTTTTGGTGTGATGTTTTATCGTTTTTTGGCTGTTGCGTTCTTGTCTGTTTTGTTCCTGCCAGCGGGGGCGGATGCGCGCTCTCAGCGCGCCGCTAAATATTTGTTTGGTCATGCGGACGGGGCTGCCAAAATGAAGCCGCGTCCTATTGGTTTTTACACCAAGGGCTGTTTGGCTGGTGGCAAGCAGTTGGCCAAGACCGGCCCTGCCTGGCAGGCCATGCGGCTATCGCGCAATCGCAATTGGGGGCATCCGGTTCTCATTGATTTTCTCGAAAAACTGGCGGTCGATGCCAAAGAAAAAGACGGCTGGCCTGGCCTGCTGGTTGGTGATCTGTCGCAACCGCGTGGTGGCCCCATGCTGTCGGGACATCGCTCGCATCAGATTGGCCTTGATGCCGATATCTGGCTTACACCCATGCCCAAGAATGTCCAGAGCTACAAGCAGCGTGAAAGCCGCTCGGCCATATCCATGCTGGCCAAAGGAGGGTTGAAGGTCAATCCGGCCAAATGGTCGATGGAGCGCGCCAAGCTGATCAAGCGCGCCGCCAAGTCGCCCGGCGTTGCGCGTATATTCGTGCATCCAGCCATCAAGAAAGCCTTGTGTGAAGCCTCAGACAAGATCGGTACGGATCGCAGCTGGTTGCGCCGTGTGCGTCCGTGGTGGGGGCATCATTATCATTTTCATGTGCGTCTCAATTGTCCCAAAGGTTTAGCCGGATGCAAAAGCCAGCCAGCGCCTCCGGTTGAGGATGGTTGCGCCAAGCAGCTCGACCACTGGTTCGCAATGATGCGCCCCAAAAAGATCAAAAAACCAGTGAAGCCGGTCAAGAAAAAGAAGAGAATAAAGCGTAAAAAACGCCGGGCCCTAACGCTGGCATCCCTGCCGGTGGCCTGCACAACCGTCATCACAAACGGTAATAAAACCCTGAAAAAACAATTGCGTGCTGGCAAGATTGTCGGCAATATTCCGGTCCCCGCACGCAATCCGCGCCGGATCACGAAACCTCAAAATATTCTGGAAAAATTGATCAGCGGATTAAAAGGCAATGGCAAAAGCGCCGCCACACCGGTGGTTGCGAACGAAGGCAAGTAGAGACCGCGCTGGTTCCCAATATGATGGGATCCCTTTTCTCATGATGGGATCCAAGGGCGCGCCTTTGGCGCCGCCCGCGCAGGGCATTTCTTACCCTATGGAGGCTGCTTAACCGCAACTCACCCCTGTGCCACCCAGCCCGCAATAACCGTTGGGGTTTTTTGCCAGATATTGCTGGTGATAATCTTCCGCAAAGTAAAATTCTGGCGCTTCAATCACTTCAGTGGTGATGGGATCAAAGCCTGCATCAGCAAGGCGCTTTTGATAGCTTGCCAGCAAGGCTGAGGCCTGCTCGCTTTGGTCGCTCGCATAGGTATAAATTCCTGATCTATATTGCGTGCCGCGATCATTCCCCTGGCGCATGCCCTGTGTTGGGTTATGGGCTTCAAAAAAAGCCACGAGCAAGGTCTCATAATCCAGCACAGTTGGATCAAATATCACCTGCACAACTTCATTGTGGCCCGTTTTGCCGCTGCATACTTCTTGATAGGTGGGATTGGGGGTTGCGCCTGCTGCATATCCCACAGCTGTGCTATATATACCCGGTAATTGCCAAAAAACCTTTTCCGCTCCCCAAAAACAGCCAAGGCCAAACATGGCGAATTGCGCACCTTGTGGATATGGTCCCTTGAGAGCTGTGCCAAGGACAAAATGCTCCTTGGCCGTATCGATTGACTGGTCACGCCCCGGCAAAGCCTCGCTCGCAGGGGGTATTTCAGGATTTTTTGACTTGAAAAACATGGTTTTGGACCTTCCGACTATTATTTATGGCCAGTGCGCTACCTGCGCTTAAGTGGCTCACCCCTTCATTTAAGGGCACGACGGGCTTTTATAAAGGCCATAATTAGGGTAGAGAGATGCGTTTACGGGTCTTTGACCCTGGACCCTGGCCCAGTCGGAACTTCATTTCGATTGGGTTTTGACTTTGGAAAACCGCTGCTGGCCGCGATCAAGAGCCAATTTTCGGCCAATTATGGAAAGACGAGAAGACAAATGAAACTGCGCAATATCGCCATTATCGCCCATGTTGACCACGGTAAAACATCGTTGGTTGACGAGCTCTTGAAACAGTCCGGTACGTTTCGCGAAAACGAGCGCGTCGATGAGCGCGCTATGGATAGCAATGATCTGGAGCGCGAGCGCGGCATTACCATCCTCGCCAAGGTCACCTCGCTGACATGGAATGACACCCGCATCAATATTGTCGATACACCGGGCCATGCCGATTTTGGCGGTGAAGTTGAACGTATCTTGCATATGGTCGATGGGGTCATCGTGCTGGTGGATGCCTCCGAGGGTCCCATGCCGCAGACCAAATTCGTGGTTGCCAAAGCGTTCAAACTTGGTCTCAAGCCAATTGTTGCCATTAACAAGATCGACAAGTCAGACGAGCGCCATGCCGCGGTGGTTGATGAAGTGTTCGATCTGTTCGCCGCGCTTGATGCCGATGAAGACCAGCTGGATTTCCCCATTCTTTATGGATCTGCAAAAGAAGGCTGGATGGCCAATGAGCCAGAAGGGCCCAAGGAAGATATGGCACCCTTGTTTGATCTCGTGCTCAAGCATGTACCGGCGCCTGCAGTGGAAGAGGGACCGTTTCGCTTTCTCGCCACCACTATTCAGGCGGATCCCTATCTGGGCCGTTTGCTAACCGGGCGGATTGCATCTGGAAAAATCACCCCCAACATGTCGATCAAGGCGCTCGGCATGGATGGCAGTCTCGTGGAAACCGGACGGATTTCAAAGGTGCTGGCCTTTAGGGGTCTGGAGCGCGTGCCACTGGATAGCGCCGAGGCGGGGGACATTGTCTCCATCGCCGGGCTTTCCAAGGCTAATGTCGCCGATACCTTGTGCGACCCGCAGATCACTGAACCGCTGCAAGCCCAGCCGATTGACCCGCCAACCCTTTCCATGACCTTCCGGGTCAATGATGGACCTTATGCCGGTCAAGAAGGCTCCAAGGTGCAGAGCCGGGTCATTCGTGACCGCTTGTATAAAGAGGCCGAGGGCAATGTGGCGCTGAAAATTTCCGACACGCAGGAAGCTGATAGTTTTGAAGTCTCTGGTCGCGGCGAATTGCAGCTGGCGATTTTGATCGAAACCATGCGCCGTGAAGGTTTTGAGCTGACCGTGTCGCGCCCCCGCGTGGTGTTTCGCAAGGATGAAAACGGCAAGCTGACCGAGCCGATCGAAGAAGTGACCATTGATGTCGATGAAGAGTTTTCCGGTGCCGTTGTGCAGGCCATTGCCGAGCGCAAAGGCGAGATGCTGGAGATGAAACCATCGGGCGTTGGCCAGCAACGATTGGTCTTCAATGTCCCCACAAGAGGGTTGATCGGCTATAATGGCGAGCTGATGACTGACACGAGGGGCACCGCCATCATGAACCGCGTGTTCCATGATTATGCGCCCCACAAGGGCCCAATTCGCGGTCGTCATCCCGGCGTGCTGATTTCTAATGGGCAGGGCGTGGCAGTCGCGTTCGCTTTGTTCAATCTGGAAGACCGTGGTCCCATTATGATCAAGCCTCAGGACAAGGTCTATGTGGGCATGATTATTGGCGAACATACCAGAGGCAATGATCTTATTGTCAATGTCATGAAGGGCAAACAGCTCACCAATATGCGAGCAAGCGGCAAGGATGACGCGATCAAGCTAACGACGCCGCTGGCTATGACACTGGAAAAATCCCTCGCCTATATTAATGACGATGAGCTGGTGGAAGTCACTCCGGACAATATCCGCATCCGCAAGCGCCATCTAGACCCCAACGATCGCAAACGCGCCGAACGCGCCTCCGTCAAAGAGGCGTAGTGGCAAGGGAAGCTCGAGGGTCTTGTCTGTCGACAGAGTTGCTGATAGAAAAACGGAGATGGAAAGCTGGGGTGGTTTATATTCGCAAAAGCGTTCAAGGCGGACAGCAATCCATGCAATAGAGGGGCTGTATGAACTATTTCTATTTTCTTCGAAAGCTTTTTCTGACAAAGCATTTTCGTCGAGCCTATGGTCAATTTGGTGAGGATATTCCGATTTACATGCTGTTTCGCAAGCGACAGCATGGCTCTTTTTTTGTGGATGTCGGAGCTTTCCATCCCACCAAATGGTCGAACTCATTTTATCTTTACAAAAAAGGCTGGCGGGGCGTTCTTGTCGAGATGCAACCGGAAAAAGTTCGAGGTCTGAGATTGCGTCGACGGCGGGATATTGTTGTCGAGGCTGCAGTATCGGATAAGCCGGGCCGATATACCATTTATGCCGGTACTGAATATGCCCCTTCTGCGTCTATTGAGCTCCCGCAAGAGCGAAATTTTGGTTCGGACCGGCAGGCCGGTGAGGTTGAGGCCCGTACATTAAGTGATATTCTTGATGAAACTCCCTACAAGGACAATAGAATTGATCTTCTGAATATTGATTGTGAAGGTCATGACCTCGCTGTTTTGCGCTCCCTCGATTTTGAAAGATATCATCCAAGAGTGGTTGCAGTGGAAAGCCATGCTGTAGATATTGAGGATGTCATGCAGTCGGAACTGCATGTTTTTCTGGCGAATAGGGGATTTATTTTTGTTAACAGGGCAGGGTTTACCTGTATCTATGCCGATCCGGATTTTATTGGTAAGGACTGGCTGGTATGAGTGATTGTTCTGGCTGATTTTTTGTGCCGCTCAGGTTCGATCAGACGGGGATTTTATGGAAAAATCGAGAGAAAATACAAGCTGGAAAGCGTATCTTATCAATCTGGATCGATCAAAGGATCGGATCGAGGTGGTGGGGGCGCGACTGGATGAGCTAGGTGTCGACTGGCAAAGGGTTGAGGCTGTTGATGGCAAGGAAATGCAGCCACAAGATCATGTAGGGGTCGACACAAAAGGTTTTTTATTGGCTCACGGCCGGCACATTGAACCAGGTGATATTGGATGTTATTTGTCGCATATCAGAGCGCTGCAGGCTTTTCTTGCTGATCCGGATGTGGACTATGGCCTGATATTGGAAGACGATGTTGGTTTTGAAGATGATTTCCCTCAGCTCATGCAAAAAATTCTGACGCAAAGGGAGCATTTTGACGTGCTCAAGCTGAGCGGGCGGCATGCTGGTATGCCCGTTCCCTTGAGAAAAATAGACGAAGAACATCGCCTGGTTGCTTTTTGTACCCGTCACACGGGGGCCGCTGCCTATCTGGTCAGTCGGTTTGCGGCGCGCCGCTATATAGAGCGCTTGTTACCCATGCAGGTTCCTTTTGATCATATTTTTGACCGGGCGTGGCTGTTTGGGTTCCGGTTTCGCGGTGTTGTGCCGCTGCCGGTCAGCGCCCAGAATTTTGCTCAAAGCACGATTGTCGGGAAAGCCAAATTACGCAAGCCACTGCTTTACATAGCACCCAAGCTGGCCCATCGGGCAGTTAACGAAACGCGCCGCGGACTGCACTATCTATTGCGTGGTCTTGTGATCCCGCGCGTTTCGTGGCCACGGCGCGACGAGCACGATAATCCTAAATGATGACAGGCTTTGCGCTGACCGTGTCGCGCCCTCTCGACCGCAAACGCGCCGAACGCGTCTTCGTCAAAGAGGCGTAGTGGCGCACACACCTGCAAATACTCTCACAAACGCCATCCCGGCCTTGCCAACGTCATCCCGGCGCAGGCCGGAACCCAAGTGTGGTGCAGTAGAATTCTAACTATAAGTATTTCATATATCCCTGCGGCGGCGTATTTTTACATTTGCCCGTATAGGTGTATGCTGATGGTCGCTTGGTTTCCCGCCTTCGCGGGCATGGCGCATCTCTATCAATAGGCAATATTACTATTGGTTAGATCTCGTCGAGCGAGGGGACGGCATGAAAACGATCACTGTCAATGATTTGCAGGTGGCTTACCTTGATGAGGGGCCGCGGTCTGGCGCGGCTGTGATCCTGGCTCATTGCTCCAATGCTTCGAGCCGTGAATGGGCATCACTGATCCCTCTATTGACCGCGCGCGGCTATCGCGTGCTGGCGGCTGATTTTTGTGGCTATGGGCGATCCGATCCGTGGCCGGATAATCGGCCCTTTGACGCAGATGCTGATGTAAATATTCTAAAAGCCCTTGTTGATCTGACTAACAGCTCCGTTCATTTCGTTGGCCACTCTCATGGCGGCGCGGTGGCTCTTGAAGTGGCGCGCCAATTGCCAGGCGTGCTCAAAAGCATGACCCTTATTGAGCCAACCGTTTTTCAGCTTTTGCATGAAACCGGGCATGTGCAATGGTCGGTGGTCACGAAAATGGCGAGACGCGTACAAGATGCCGTTGAGCGCGAAGAGCACCGATCAGCCGCCTATATTTTCACAAGCTTCTGGATTGGCCGGTTAAAATGGTTTTTATTGCCAGAGCGGCACAAACGGGCCATCACCAGTACCATGAAAAAAACCGTGCTTGATTTCGAGATTGTTGATCTGGCGCATCGTACCCCCGAACATTATGCGAGCATAAAAGCGCCGGTTCAGTTGATCATCGGCACCCGCACCAGAGCGCCAGCAATTGCGGTTGGGCAGTTATTGGTTGATGTTTTGCCAAACGTCGATCTGGTGTCAATCAGGGCGGGGCATATGAGCCCGTTTACACACCAAAAGCAGATCAATGATCTGGTCCTTTTGCACCTGCAAAGCATTTCATCTGCGCGATAATAAATACCCACAAGAAAAGATGATGAATTAGGACTTGTATCTGGTGTTGCGAGTGCTAACTTGTTAAGCAACGCGAGACAAATTGCCGCTGGATGCTCAACCAACAAGGCCAGGTCCAATGACGCGAAGCAAGCAAAATGAAGCCTTTGCACGCACTGCCTTTCTCCACGGCGCTAACGCGCCCTATATCGAAGACCTCCATGCCAAATACAAGCTCAATCCCAGTTCCGTTGATGAGGGATGGCAGCGTTTTTTTTCAGAACTTCGTGATCAGCCCAATGAGGTCCACAAGGAAGCCAGTGGGGCCTCATGGCAGCGCGATAATTGGCCGATCCATACCAATGGTGATCTGACGGCAGCGTTTGATGGCAATTGGCAGGGCCTTGAAAAGCGTATTGAAAATGGTATCGCGAAAAAAGCGCAAACCTATGGAGCAGAGCTATCGGACGCCTTGATCGTCCAGCATCGCCGCCAGACCGTGCGGGCACTGGAGTTGATCCGTTCTTATCGAATTCTGGGGCATCTCATCGCCGACCTTGATCCGCTTGGTCTGATGGATCGCATGGAACATCCCGAATTGCAGCCTGAATATCACGGCTTCACCGAAGCCGATCAGGGCACCATGATTTTCCTTGATGGCGAGCTTGGTCTGGAGACCGCAACGCTTGGCGAAATCATAGCGCTTTTGCGCCATACTTATTGCCGGCATGTGGGCTTTGAATTTACGCATGTGACCAATCCCGGGCAGCGCCGCTGGCTGCGCCAGCGCATTGAGGGGTATGAAAACGAGATTTCCTTTACCACCCAGGGCAAGATGGCCATCTTGAAAAAAATCCTGGAGGCGGAGACCTTTGAGCGCTTTCTTGATCTCAAATATACCGGTACCAAGCGCTTTGGTCTGGATGGCGGTGAAAGTCTGGTGCCAGCCATGGAGCAGGTGATCAAGCGGGGCGGCCAGCTTGGCATCAGGGAAATTGTCATTGGCATGCCGCATCGTGGGCGCTTGAACGTGCTGGCCAATGTCATGCACAAACCTCACAAGATTATATTCCATGAGTTCATGGGCGGTTCGTCTCTGCCGGATGAATATGCGGGTTCGGGGGATGTAAAATATCATCTGGGTGCTTCCAGTGATCGCCAGTTCGATGAAAATAACGTGCATTTGTCCCTATCGGCCAATCCCTCTCATCTTGAAGCGGTTGATCCCGTGGTGCTGGGCAAGGTGCGCGCCAAACAGGATCAGATCGGCGATGACCGGCGCGTTGAAGTGCTGCCACTCTTGCTGCATGGGGACGCAGCATTTGCCGGGCAAGGCGTGGTGTCAGAATGTTTTGCCATGTCAAAATTGCGTGGTCACCAAACCGGTGGCTCCCTGCATTTTATCGTCAATAATCAGATCGGTTTTACTACCACGCCAGATTTTGCGCGCTCCAGCTCTTACCCGTCGAGCGTGGCCAAAATGGTCGGCGCCCCAATCTTTCATGTCAATGGCGATGATCCTGAAGCGGTCGTGCATATGGCGCGGGTGGCAACCGAGTTCCGGCAATTATTTCACAAGCCGGTGGTGCTGGATATTTTTTGCTATCGCCGTCATGGTCACAATGAAGCGGACGAGCCGTTTTTCACACAGCCCAAAATGTATCAAACCATTCGTCATCACCCAATGGTTGGGGAAATATATTCGAGAAAACTCGTTGATGAGGGCTCGATCAGTCCGGATGATGTGGAAGATCTGAAGCGCTCCATCCGCAAAGATCTTGATGACGAGTTTGAAGCTGGCAAAAGCTATAAACCCAAATCGGTTGACTGGCTGGCGGGGAAATGGAACGGCATGTCCCTGAACCGCTCAGACGCGGCTTGCCGCGGTCAAACTGGCGTCAGCATGAAGCGTTTGCGCCGCATTGGCAGCTCGCTGACCAGCATGCCTGACGATCTCAATGTCCATAAAACCCTCGTGCGCATTATCAAGCGCCGTGCCCAGATGATTGAAACGGGCGAAGGGATTGATTGGGCGATGGCCGAAGGGCTGGCTTTTGGCACACTGCTCGATGAAGGGTTTCCCGTGCGATTGTCCGGGCAGGATGTGGAGCGCGGCACGTTTTCCCATCGCCATGCCGTTATCAATGATCAAGAGAATGAGCGCAAATATATTCCGCTCAATGATATCGGTGCCAATGATAAGGGCGTCGAACCGGCCAGTATCGAGATCGTCAATTCGCTGTTGTCGGAATATGCAGTGCTCGGATTTGAATATGGTTATTCCGTCACCGATCCCAATGTGCTGACCTTGTGGGAAGCTCAGTTTGGAGATTTTGCCAATGGTGCGCAGATCATGTTTGATCAGTTTCTGTCAAGCGGAGAACGTAAATGGATGCGTATGTCAGGGCTGATCTGTCTGTTGCCGCATGGCTATGAAGGGCAGGGGCCAGAACATAGCTCAGCGCGGCTAGAGCGTTATTTGCAAATGAGCGCGGAAGAAAACTGGCAGGTCGCAAATTGCACAACGCCCTCTAACTATTTCCATATCTTGCGGCGCCAAATTCATCGCAAGTTCCGAAAGCCGCTGATATTGATGACCCCCAAAAGCCTGTTGCGACACAAGCTGGCGGTTTCCAGACTCAAGGAAATGGGACCAAAATCTACTTTCCATCGTATCTTGTGGGATGATGCGCAGCATGACCCGCAAAACAATATCGAGCTGGTCGCGGACCATAAAATCCGCCGCGTTGTGCTGTGTTCCGGCAAGGTCTATTTTGACCTGCTTGAAGAGCGCAACAAGCGTCAGCTCAACGACATTTTGCTGCTTCGCCTCGAGCAGCTCTACCCGTTCCCCGCCAAGGCGCTGATCAAGGAAATAGAAAGTTTCGACAATGCCGAAATTGTCTGGTGTCAGGAAGAACCGCAAAATATGGGAGGCTGGTCATATATACAGCCAGGTATTGAGTGGGTGCTGGATCACCTCGACGCCAAATTCAAACGCCCGCGCTATGTGGGACGGGCTGCATCGGCGGCAACAGCGACGGGGCTGATGACGCGGCACCTGGAAGAGCGCAAGAACTTTATCGATGAAGCGTTGACGATTGATTGAGGGCGTCCTGGACTATGTCGATAGGTGGTGGATTAAATTTGATGAGAGATACTAAAGGAAAGACAGATGGCAGTTGAAATTCGGGTGCCGGCCCTTGGCGAGTCAGTGACAGAAGCAACAGTGGGGCAATGGTTTAAAAAAGAAGGCGAGGCGATCAATGCAGACGATCCTCTTGTGGAGCTTGAAACCGATAAGGTGACCATTGAAGTTCCAGCCCCAGCGGCTGGAACCTTGTCGGAAATCTCTGTCAGCGAAGGCGATACGGTGGAAATCGGCGCGGTTCTTGGAGCTATCATTGAGGGACGAGGAGCTGCTAAAACTGCCGGAGCCAGTGAGGCTCCACAGCCGGTTGCCGTTGTTTCGGTGAGCCAGATGCCACCAAGTCCCTCGGCTGGCAAACTAATGGCTGAGAGCGGCGTTTCAGCTGAAGTGGTGGAGGGATCAGGCCGCCGTGGTCAGGTCTTGAAGGAAGATGTGTTGCGCGTCATTGAAGGCGGTGCTTCCTCTGGCTCTGCACCCTCAGCTCAACCCAAAAAGAACCAGCAACCGCAACCGAGTGCCGCTCCATTGCTGGCCTCTGCGCCGGTGGCAGCCCCGCCTGCGACTGTTGCGCCAAGAACAGATGCGCCCCAGGAAGAGCGCGTACGCATGACCCGTTTGCGCCAGACCATAGCGCGGCGTTTGAAAGACGCGCAAAATACGGCGGCTATTCTCACCACTTTCAACGAGGTGGACATGTCGGCGGTGATGGATCTGCGCAATGAGTATAAAGATCTGTTTTTGAAAAAACATGGTGTCAAGCTGGGCTTTATGGGGTTCTTTGTGAGAGCCGTGGTGACGGCCCTGCGAGAAATCCCAGAGATAAATGCCGAGATTGATGGCACAGATCTCATTTATAAAAACTATTATCATGTCGGGGTTGCCGTTGGTACGCCCGGCGGGCTTGTGGTGCCGATTGTGCGCGATGCAGACCGTTTGAGCCTCGCTGGTGTTGAAAGCACTATCGCGGGGCTTGCTGGCAAAGCGCGCGATGGCAAACTCTCCATGGATGACATGACGGGTGGCACCTTCACGATTAGCAATGGTGGTGTTTATGGGTCGCTGATGTCGACGCCGATCCTCAATGCCCCGCAATCTGGCGTGCTTGGCATGCACAAGATCGAACAGCGTGCCGTGGTGGTGGATGGCGAGATCGTGATCCGGCCCATGATGTATCTGGCCCTGTCTTACGATCATCGCATCGTCGATGGCAAGCAGGCCGTGACATTCCTTGTGCGGGTCAAGGAGAATATCGAAGATCCCAAACGCATGATTTTGGAACTGTAATTTTTGCAAACATTTGCGAGCTTATGAGAAGCGGAATGTCACAATGAGTGAATTTGATATTGTTGTTATTGGTACGGGACCTGGTGGATATGTGTGTGCGATCCGTGCCGCGCAGCTGGGCCTGAATGTGGCAGTTGTCGAAAAACGCACCGACGGTAGCAAGGTGAACCACGGCGGCACCTGCCTGAATGTTGGCTGTATCCCGTCCAAGGCTTTGTTGCATGCCTCCGAAAAATTCCATGAAACATCGAACGGAATTGCGCAGATGGGCATCAAGGTCACCAAACCAAAACTGGACCTTGCCAGCATGCAGGCCTTTAAGGACGAGGGGGTCAAGGGCAATGTGGATGGCATCGACTTTCTGTTCAAGAAAAACAAAATCACCGTTTTTGCTGGTACTGGCGTGATCACCGGCAAGGGTGCGGTGGAAGTAATGAATAGTTCAGGCAAAAAAACGGATCTGGCAGCCAAAAATATTATCATTGCCACGGGATCAATCCCGGCATCTTTACCCGGTATCGATGTGGATGAAAAACAGATCGTTTCCTCAACAGGGGCGCTGGAACTTAAAAAGGTTCCTGGCCATCTGGTGATCATTGGTGGTGGCGTCATTGGTCTGGAACTTGGCTCCGTTTGGCGCCGGCTAGGCGCGCAAGTCACTGTTATCGAATATATGAATCAGATCTTGCCCGGAATGGACAAGGATGTGGTCAAGCAGTTTGCGCGCAGCCTTAAAAAGCAGGGTTTTACGTTCAAATTATCGAGTAAAGTCGTGTCTGTTGAAAAATCCGGCCGTAAGCAAAAGGTCACGCTGGAAGCGGTTAAAAATCAGAAACAGTCGGAAATTGAAGCCGATGTGGTGCTGGTGGCCATTGGCCGCATTCCCTATACGCAAGATCTGGGTCTGGAAGATCTGGGTGTCAATAAAGATAATCGTGGCCGCATTGATGTGGATGAACATTATCAGACCAATGTGGCGGGCATCTATGCGATTGGCGACGTGATCAAGGGGCCGATGCTGGCTCACAAGGCAGAGGATGAGGGCATTGCGCTGGCCGAACATCTGGCCGGGCAGCAGCCCCATGTCAATTATGATGTCATCCCCGGAGTGGTTTATACGCAGCCCGAAATCGCCACAGTGGGCGTTACCGAAGACCAGCTCATCGAGCAGGGTATCGCATATAAAGTCGGTAAGTTTCCTTTCATGGCCAATGGCCGCGCCCGTGTCAGTCATGGCACCGAAGGCTTCGTGAAGCTGCTGGCGGACGCCAAAACGGACCGCGTACTGGGCGTGCATATTGTGGGCAGTAACGCCTCCGAAATGATTGGGGAGGCTGTCGTGTTGATGGAATTTGGCGGTTCTGCTGAAGATCTTGCACGTACCTGTCATGCACATCCAACGCTTTCAGAAGCGATCAAGGAAGCGGCGCTGGCCAGCGATGGACGCGCTATTCATATATAGCGCTCGCGGCTATTCCTCGCTGCGCTCGGGCCTCCGCGCGGACGCGTTACAACGCGGCGGCCGGTCGGCCTTGCCGATGGGACCATCGGATTGTTCGCTCTCACGGCAATTGATGTCGGGATGAAAGGGGCTGGCCCTTTTCCGCTATGTGCGCAGCATGCCAGCCCGGCGAGGGACAGCTACATAGTGGCTCTAAACCCGGCGCTCTTTAAGGGCGCGGATCATGGCGCTATAGGCGAGTTTGGGGCGTAGTTTGTCATCAAAGGGTAGGGGGCGTGGCAGGCGTCTGGTACGCGGATTATCCTCGAGAGCCATTTGCCGATACCAGCTATAGCGATCAGACAATTGCCAGCAGATCAAAGCTTTGACCGATGGTACTTTCAAAACGGAGCTTAAAAACTGATGGGTGCGTTTGGCGACCAGCTGATCTCTTGATCTCAATCCTTTGGGATAGGAGCTGTCGTCAATATCAAATTCGGAGATATAAATATTGAGGCCGCGCTCGTGCAGCTTCCACAAAAAATCGGTAAATACCTTGTCGCTATACGCTTTGGTGGGCTGCAAATGGCCCTGCAGTCCAACTGCATCAAGGGCAACCCCGGCATCCAGCAGTTCATCAACCAGGCGCAAAAGGCTCTTGCGGATGTTTTTGCCAACGTGATCATTGCGCTCGCAATGGGCTTCGTTCAGCACAAGCCGGGTGTCGGGATCAGCGCGGCCAGCGCGTATAAAGGCCCGTTTTACATAAGAGGGCCCCATCGCTTCGAACCAGGGACCAGTGCGATAGCCGTGTTTTTTACCATGTCCAGGCCAGAATGGTTCATTGACCACATCCCAAGAGTGCAGCTTGCCCGCATAACGTCCAGCGACCTTGTCGATATGCTCATCAAAAATATGGGTAATTTCACGCAATGGGCGCCGTTTTAACCATTGCGGGGCGTTTTCATTCCAGACCAGCGTATGCCCGCGCATTTGCTGGTTGTTCTGATGGGCAAAATCGAGAATTTTGTCGGCTTCAGAAAAATCCCATTGCCCCTCTTTCCAGCGGATATAGTCGAATTTAAGCGCCACATCGGTAGTAAGGATTTTGGTTTGAGAGCGATAAAGGTCGCCATATAAGGGGTTTTCGAACACTTCCTTGCTGATCGAGGCGCCAAACAGAATACCTGCTTTTTGGGCGACACTTGCCAGGCTTTTCATGCGTGCAGCGCTGCGTGATATACTGACCGGTGGGCACAGGCCTGCAGCTAATCCAGCTCCCATACCGGTGAGGAGTGATCGTCTGGTCAATGTCTGGCGCACGCGTTTTCCTTGCTCTGTTCTGCTTGAACTATAGACATATAGAAGGCCCACGCCAATGGCACTGCTTTATATAAGTAAATACAATTAGATAGGGTCGCCCTGTTTCTGGCTGTCAGATTTGGCACAAAGGTTGCTGTGATTGGTAATGAGGGAGTTCGCCCGGTGCAATATGAGACAGGCGAGTTGATACTCGTGAGAGAGACAAAATTTGAAAGAGAGCGCGATTTGACGTTGCAAAACCAACTAAGGATTAATCTGGGGACCATGGACCAAACGGTTAACCGTTTGGCAGATGATGCCTTTGAGGGCAAAGGTTTTACGGTTTTCACCCTGAATCTTGATCATCTCGTTAAACTGCGGATCGACAAGGCGTTTCGCGCTGCCTATCTGCGCGCCAAATATGTAACCGCTGATGGCTGGCCAATTGTTTGGCTGGCCCGCAACAAGGGGGCGGCGCTGGAGCGCACGACGGGCGCTGATCTGGTTAATCCCTTGTGCGAACAAGCCGCCAGGCGCGGGATCACCGTCTATTTCTTTGGCTCAAATGAACAGGCTCTTCAAGCAGCCTGTGATGATCTAAAAACGCGTTATCCGGCCCTGCAAGTCGTGGGCATGGAAGCACCAGAATATGGCTTTGATCCCACTTCAAGTGCCGCTGATGAGGCCATCGAGCGCATCGCTCTATCTGGTGCGGGGCTTTGCTTTTTGGCGCTTGGCGCACCAAAACAGGAATTATTTGCGGACCGTGCCTTTGATCAATGTCCCCATGTTGGCTATTTATGCATTGGCGCGGCGCTTGATTTTCTGGCCGGGCATCAACAACGGGCCCCCAAATGGATGCAAAACACTGGCACGGAATGGCTATATCGGCTCCTCACCAATCCGCGCAGGCTCTCGGGACGCTATGCCCGCTCGGCTTTGGTTTTCGCTGAAATGGCAGTAAGGCAATTGTTCAAGAGCCCACACAAGCTCCTTGATTTTTCTGTAGTGGATTTAAAAAAATGACAAAACAACAATTAATTCTCATCCACCCGATTGATCCGCGCGGTGAAAAAGTCGGCGGTATCGAAACGCATGTGCGTTTGCTGACCCAGTGCTATCCAGACGATTTTTCGGTTCTGTTAGTGGGCGTTGATGCCATTGGAGATCTTTCGCCGGGTGAGATCACCAAGGTGAATGTAGGTGATCGTGAGATTGATTTTTTGCCGGTCATGAATTATGATGATGAAACGGCTAAACACGCTGCCAAAAAACTGACCAAAAGTTTGACATTTCGCTTTGCGCTTGCGCTTGGACGTTTCTATCCGACCATTTACAAGCTGGCTCATCGCATGCCCTCCAGCGCTGACTTACAGCGTTTCGAGTTTGCCCCCTTTGCCAAGGCCTTGCGCATTCCCACGATCCAGGTGGTGCATGGAGAGGGACGCAAAGATCAAAAAATGGATAGCCTAATCAAGAAGTTCTGGTATATTCAAGCGGCCAACGAAAAAATTGCCATGAAGCTGGCCAATCATATATTATGCGTCAATCCCAATATTAAGAAGCGCATTGAAAAAGAGTTTCCAGCCCAGGCGAGTAAATCCGAAGTGATGACCGTATCGGTGGATACGAGGACTTTTTCCCCCAGCCCCTTTGATGTTTCTGATGGTATTTTGAAGCTGGTTTTTACCGGCCGGCTGGATGCGTTTAAGGATCCAGCTTTATTGTTTAAAACCATCAAAAAGCTCGGTCAAAAACTTGATGGCAAGGTGGAGTTTCATTATGTAGGAACCAGCGATCCACACCGCTATGACGAGTTTAAGGATATTGAGCATTTGACTGTGCGTCATGGTTTTCAAAAGGCCAAGGGCGTTGCAGATATATTGTCCAAAGTTCATGCGGGGATCATCACCTCTCACTTTGAAGGCATGCCATGTTTTATGCTGGAGGTTCTATCATCGGGGCGTCCCATGGGAACGATCAAGCTTCCGCAATATGAGCTGATCGTCAAGCCACCGGTCAGCGGCTTTTTTGTTGAGCGCGCGCCAACCGACGAACAAAGCGCCAGCGAGATGGCCGATGCTTTCGTTGATATGTGGAGTGATATTAAAGAGGGACGCATTGATCCTGATGCAGTGCATCATTGTATAGATCCCTTCACGGTCGATAATCAGCTGCCGCGTGTTTTTGAGATCCACCGCAAACTGGTGGACGCAGATTAGGTTGAAAAAAATGTGCCCCTGCAATTGTCGGGAGTGGTTTCTTAAAACGGTACAAGTCGGGAATATTGGGAGTTAAGAGCATGGTTGAAAAAATAAAATCAGGAAAAGGCGAAAAGCTAAAGTCAACTAATGAAGAGGTCAAGTCCGATAATAATACCGATGTCGCTGGCCTCACTGCATCCCTTGCTGCGCTAAATTCGATTGCTGAGGATGGCGAGAAAAAAGCCAAGGGAGACGTTGTTCATCTCTCATCGCGATCAAAAAACGATCGCAAAGCTGGCAACGCATCGACGATTGATGGATCAGTTAGCGAGCGATCTGACGAAGAAGAAATTTCGCACGTAAAAACGCCTGTCATAGAAGAAGCGGAACCGCTGGGGGTGGTTGAACTTTTGGGTGCGCTCAAGTCCGATATTGATAGTTTGCGCGTGGACAATGAAGAATTCAAAGCACGCTTGATGAGTTCTCCTTTGGCGCGGAGTAATTCGTCTAAAGAAGACAGTGATGATAGCACCGAATTGCGCAGCCTGCTCAAGGCTTTGCAAGCTGACATCGGCAATCTGCGCGAAGAAAATGATCAGTTGCGGACACAGGCGTTCGCGGCTCAAGACAATAGTGCAGCAGAAGAAAGTGAAGATGAGGAACTGTTCGGCATGCTGGTCGGGTTGAAGGATGATATTGATTCGATGCGGTCCGAAAATGACGCGTTGCGCGCTGGCAATATGACAATGCCCGTCGCCAAATCGCCCGCCAAAAGTGATGAAGTGGCGATGGTATTGCGCGAGCTTAAATCCGACATCAATGACCTCAAACATGATAATGAGGCGCTGCGCCTCGAAAACCTGACAGCCCGCGATGGTGCTCATTTCGACCATCTTGGCGGCCAGCATGAGGGTTATCGAAACGCGCCAGGCGGTATAGGGGCCGGTCTGTTGAAGGGTGTTGGCGCACTCGCGCTAGTGTCGATTGCCGCTGGCGGTGGTTATTACCTGGCCAAAACACAAGGCGGCACGCAGATCTCGATGGATCGCACGATGCCACTACCAGCGAGCGGCGGAACTATCACGCTGAACCAGCCAACTGTGAAATTACCGCCTCGCACAAAGCCAGTGACATCGGTTGTCAAATCGATTACTGCCCCGGTTGCAGTCGAAGCAAAAGCGCCACCTGCGCGGGTCAGTGCGCCCAATTCAACGGTCAGTGGAGATGTTGAAACGGCCATGATGGCCCGTGCCAGCGGTTTGATGGAAGCGCGCGATATTGGCGCTGCTCGCATGGTTTTTGTTTACCTGGCTCGCCATGGTAGTGCGGTGGCCATGACCCGTTTGGCGCAGACCTATGATCCGCAATTTCTTGGCTTGCAAGGTTTTGATGAGAGCAAGAATAGCGATATGGTACGCGCCAAGCGCCTTTACAGCGCGGCTTCAGGCATGGGCGATCAAGGGGCAGCAAACCGCTTGCAAGAAATGCAATAGCGCGATTTTACTCTCAGCGATGTTGCCGATTGCTGGAGTGCTCGAGTAGATGTATACGCGGCACCATGAAAGACCGCTTGGAATGGATACTCGATAAATATACGGGGTGGCTTCATTGCTCCGAATAAGCAGTGTGGCCGCATATTTTCAAGGATGACGAGAGGGAGGGATCCATCCCCAACCGTCATCCCGGAATTTTTGTGGCCGAGGTGGGACCGTTATTGAAGGGCCCCGACCCTCAAAAATATCCGGGATCCAGTTTTTGCAATCGCTCGCCTTGCTGCTCAAGTACGCCCTTGCAAGATTTGTTCAAACAGATTGCCATATTGTTTGGCACCTGTTTCCATATCAAAGCTTTTGGCGCGCTCTATGCGGGGCGCTGGGTCACCTGGATTTTCAAGGATCTTGTCGATCTCACTGGCCAGCGCATCTGGTGTGAGATCAATCTTTAAAAGCGCCCCATAGCGCCCGTCATCAAGCACTTCTCTTGGGCCCCCGCAATCGGTTGCCAGCACCGGCAGACCAAAGCCCAGCGCTTCTACCAGCACCAAACCAAAACTCTCTGTTGTAGAGGTGAGGACAAAGCATTTTGCGCGGGCATAATAAGCGCCGGTATCTTGCACATAGCCAGCCAGCTTGACGCGCCGTGACAGGCCCAATTCCTCAATCAGCAAGGTGAGGTTCTGGCGCTCGCTTCCCTCTCCCAAAATAATCAGGCTGGCAGACTTGTCGGTGAGTTGCGCGAAGGCCTTGATAAGCAGATCAAAGCGCTTGTTCGGCACAAGTCGTCCGGCCGACAGCACGATGTTTTCGCGCTTTTGCAGATTTTCTGGGTCATGGTTTGAGGGGAAGACAGGCAGCGGTACCGGATTATAGATGCGTACCAGCTTGTCGCGCCGCGCGTTCCATTGGCTTGCCAGGTTCTCCAGCAATTGATCGGAGACGGCAACAACCCGCGCAGCATATCGGCTCATTACCGGCAGGTTTTTATAACCAAGCCAGCTTAATTTGCCGGTCTTGTATTCTTCAAAGCCATGATAGGTGAGCACCAGAGCGGGCGTTGTTTTGCTCGTGTTTGGTTTTGCCAGATTTCTTGCTTTGGCCAGCACCGAGGCGGCAACAATCTTGAAATTGGCGGAGGCAATGGCGGAAATGACAATGTCGGGGTTTTGCTTTGTGATGACGCGCGAAAGCTCGCCGATCGAGGCTATGTGATCGTTTGAGAGCTGCAGTTTTGTGACATCGCGCGACAGCTCAGGACTGTTTTGCCCCGCCTCGAACTCGACCACCAGAGCGACATCATGTCCGTTTGCTGCAAACCAGTTGGCGAGATTGGCGATCACCCGTTCGGCCCCGCCATCCACCAGCCCTGGAATATAGAAAAGCAGCTTCATATTCTCGTCCTGGCAGCTATTCCGATTTGTCGTCGCCCTCGGCGCTATCATCTTCCTCTTTTTTATTGGGGAAATTGGCAAAAACATCTGCGGCTTCGCGCTTTGCTTCATCGGCGGATGGGGTTTCGGAGTGATGGCCCATGCCTGAAGGCGCGGGTGTTTGCGGCGTGTCAAACGGGTTGACATTTGCCGGTGTCGTTGTTGCAGATGTCGGCAGCAAGGTGCCGGCCGGTTTTGGCATTTCACCGCCTTCTTTCTTGATGCGCAGAGCCGCAATTTCTACTTCATTGTCAAGATCAGTTTGCGTGCACAGGCCAAGTGCTACGGGATCGACGGGCTGGAAGTTGGAGATATTAGTGTGGGTGCGTTCCTTGATTTTCTCAATCGTCGGTTTGGTGGTGCCAACGAGGCGAATGATCTGTGGATCTTTCAGCTCAGGGTGATTACGCACCAGCCAGACGATGGCATTGGGGCGATCCTGGCGTTTTGAAACCGGCACATATTTGGGCCTTTTGCGCGTTTTTTTATTGCTGGTAGGGATGATCACGCTGCTTCTTTGCAGTTTGAGATCATATTTGGGGTCTTCTTGACCCTTTTCGATTTCTTCGCGCTTTAGCTGGTTGGAGGAAATGGGGTCCATACCCTTGATGCCTTGTGCCACATCATCATCGGCGATGCCTTTAACTTCAAGCATGTGCAAGCCGCAAAAGTCTGCAATCTGCTCGAAAGTCAGTGAGGTATTTTCGACCAGCCAGACGGCGGTGGCTTTGGGCATGAGAGGGGTATCGGCCATAAGTAATTCTCCGGCCCCCGGGGTTTAAAGAGGGAGGCGCTCTTGAAATTAGCATAATCTGTAAGGGACACGTGCGCTCAGTATAAGCAAGGAATGAGGGGCTTGGCAATCACTCTTCGTACAATAGGTTATTGAGCTTCCGAAATCAGCGGTTGCCGTGCAATAACGCGGATCTCCACAATGGCATCTTTTCGCACAAAACCAGCGACTTCTATTGCCGTCCAGGCTGGGTATGGCTGTTGGACATATTCAGCACGGATGGACTTGAAGAGCTCAAGGTGCTGGTTGAGGCCGACGTGATGGCTGGTCATTTCGACGATATCGGCAAAGGACAGGCCCGCCTCTTCCAGTACGAGGGAGATCTTGTCAAATACGGCGTGGATCTGCTCTTTTGGGTCATTTGACAGGCTGCCATCGGCTCTGGAACCGGTAAAGCCCGTAAAAAAGACAAAGCCGTTGCAGGCGAGGCCCGGGGACATCTGCCAGTCGTCGTAATAATGGTGCAATTGCTTGGGAACGACAGCTTTCATTTCTGCTTTGGCGTGGGTTGTTTTCGGCATTTTGTCTGTTGATATTGGGGTCATGTCTGCCAATCTGCTAGAAGCAACGTTTCATGATCGAGCAGCGGGTTTTGCCGCTGGGGTAGCCATTTTTTGCTGGGTCATTGCGCAGGGTTGTGCAGATGCGCTTTAGTCCCGTGCGCTTTAACCATCCCTGGCGGTGGCCGGTTTTCGAGGCCCAGCAATCGGCTTTGCGCTCACTTTTTCCGCGACGTTGATGGCCGCACTCATGGGTGTAAATCATCCATTGTTCGACCCGCGAATATTTTTTCAGCTTGCGAGGGTTGAGACCAATCAGGCCGGGAATAGAGCCGCCTGCCATCCAGTAATTCGAGCTGACCAGCGTATTTACCCTGCCGCAGCGCATGCGCTTGCCAGCGATCTTCAATTGTCCTGGCTTGTAGACCCCGTCTTTGAGGGCGTGAGCTGGTTGGGTCATCACCGCCAGCAGCCCGAAGCAGACGGCCAGACCAAATACGCGATTATGAGAAAATGCAATTGACATGAGATCACCTGACTCAAATTGTTTTTTCAAACTCTACTTACTGCATATATATTCCGCAAAAAACCGGACAAGGACAATGGCGAGATTGTCGCACAGTTATTTTACCTCAATCAGCCCGCCTTGTTAAATGCGCGCACATCGACGAAATGCCCGGCGATGGCGGCAGCGGTTGCCATGGCAGGGGACACCAGATGGGTACGTCCGCCGCGCCCCTGACGGCTTTCAAAATTGCGGTTTGAGGTCGAAGCGCAGCGCTCGCCTGGCTCTAGCTGATCGGCATTCATCGCAAGGCACATAGAGCAACCAGGATCACGCCAGTCAAAGCCTGCTGCAATGAAGATTTTATCTAGCCCCTCGCGCTCGGCTTGCGCTTTGACGAGGCCGGAACCTGGCACGATCATCGCTTGAACATTCTCGTTGACGTGATGTCCTTTTGCAATGGCGGCGGCGGCGCGCAGATCCTCGATACGGCCATTGGTGCATGAACCAATAAACATGCGGTCGATTTTGATGTCGGTCATTTTGGTGCCAGCACTCAGTCCCATATAGTCAAGGGCGCGAGTTTTTGCTTCGCGAATATTGATGTCTTCAATGTCGTTTGGATCGGGCACTTCGCCAGTGATCGAGACGACGTCTTCGGGGCTTGTTCCCCAGGTCAAGGTAGGTGGAAGATTGCTCGCATCCAGCACGATTTCCTTGTCGAAATGAGCGCCTTCATCTGTTTGCAGCGTGCGCCAATAAGCAACCGCTGCATCAAAATCTTCACCCGATGGAGACATGGGACGGCCACGGAAATACTCGAAGGTGGTGTCATCGGGGGCGATGAGACCAGCCCTTGCGCCCCCTTCAATGGTCATGTTGCAAACCGTCATGCGCCCTTCCATGGACAGCGAGGTAATGGCTTCTCCCATGAACTCGATGACATGGCCCGTGCCGCCAGCGGTGCCCATTTCGCCAATGATGGCAAGGATAATGTCCTTGGCGGTGAGGCCCTGCGGCAGTTTTCCATTGACCAGCACTTTCATGTTTTTGGCCTTGGACTGGATCAGTGTCTGGGTGGCCAGCACATGCTCGACCTCAGAGGTGCCAATGCCGTGCGCCAGAGCGCCAAAAGCGCCGTGGGTGGAGGTGTGGCTGTCGCCGCAAACAATGGTGGTGCCGGGCAGGGTAAAGCCTTGTTCCGGGCCGATGATGTGGACAATGCCCTGGCGTTCATCATCCATGTGAAAGATAGGCACGCCAAACTCGGCACAATTTTTCTCCAGCGTCTCGACCTGAATACGGCCCTCTTCGCTATCAAACCCCTTGTCGCGATCGCGGGTTGGCACATTGTGGTCAGGGACCGCGAGCGTTTTGAGGGGGGCATGCACGGGGCGCCCTGCCATACGCAAACCTTCAAAGGCCTGTGGACTGGTGACTTCGTGCACGAGATGGCGGTCAATATAGATCAAGGAGCTATCATCATCGCTGGTGTCGATGAGGTGATCATTCCAGATTTTGTCATAAAGTGTTTGTGGCATTGTTTCTGGCATTCTGGCGGCTCCTCAAGAGGGGATGGTGCGTATATCTTGTATTTATCTCATATGCGGGGGGATGCAAGTGATCATTAGCGCACCCGGCACCCCTGTAATCGCTCGCGCTTGCCGCCATAACCTTGCACCCGGCGTACATCGAACCCCGCCTGCTGCAGATTGCGGCGCACGAAACCAGCGGCTGTATAGGTAGAAAATGTGCCGCCAACCTTCGTGTGATCAAAAACCTCGTGCATCAAATCAAGCTCCCAGAGCTGCGGGTTTTTGGCCGGGGAAAAGCCATCCAGATACCAGGCATCGGCGCTCCCGCTCCATTGTGGCAGGGTGGTGCGCGCATCTCCCAATATGAGATTGAGCGCTACATTGCCAAATTGATATTGCGTCGTGGAAAGCTGATCAAGCAGGGTAGAGGCAAGGTCGCCAAGGTCTGGCCAAACAGCAAGGGCACGGCCTATTTGTTCTGGCGCAAGGGGATATTGCTCAAAAGAAGTAAAGGTTAGTTTGGCATGTTCAGGCGCTGATTTATGCCACTGATGCAGCGTTTCAAAAAAATTGAGACCGGTGCCAAATCCCAGTTCGGCAATATGAAAACAATCTGTATTTTGCCAGCGATCCGCCAGCTCATTGCCAACGAGGAATACGGCTTGCGTTTCAGCGCGACCGTCTTCGCGCGAAAAATAGCGATCCTCAAAGCGCTTGCTGTATGGCGCGTCGTCATCAATCCATGTTAGATCGGCATCTAGGGTCATGGGCCAGTCATAGACCAGCATCACGCGATGAGTCTATGGCCGCTGGCGACGAGCTATAAAAAACGGAGTGTGGTGGAGTGCCAACAAAAGCCGCTTTAAATCTGGTTCCAGCGACAAGCTTAGCCAGCGATCTGTTGATCGTTGGGGGCGGCGTGCTTGGTTTATGGGCCGCCAAATATGCGGTTGATGCTGGCCTCAAGGTGACACTCATCGACAAAAAACGTTGTGGATCTGGTGGCTCTCGCGGGTTGCTGGGTGCACTGGCCCCGCATTTGCCCAACGCCATGAACGACAAGAAGCGCTTTCAGCTGCATGCCCTTGATGAGCTGCCGGGGCTAGTTGCGCAGCTTGAAGAGCGAAGCGGGCTGAGCGCCCATTATGGTCAGACCGGGCGGTTGATGCCGATCCGGGTCAAAGGCTTTCAAAAACGGGTGGATCGCTGTATCGAGGAATCCGCTGCAAACTGGGATCTGGGGGCGCGTTCTTACACGTTCGAACAGGTGGACGTCAAGCGCTATGAGGGCTGGATTAATCCTGACCTCGCACCAATGGGGCTGGCCTTTGATAGCCTAAGCGCCCGTGTTGTGCCGCGCAGTTTCATGCAAGTGTTGTTCGCATCTGTCATGGACCGCATCGAGATCATTGAAAATTGTGAACTCGTCTCCTTTGATCAGCAAAAAGGTAGTGCCCGGATGCGCGATGGGCGCGTGATCCTTGCCGACAATGTCGTACTGGCAGCGGGCTATGAAACCTATGATCTTTTGCAGCCGCTGGTCAGCGCCACCCTTGGTCACGGGGTCAAGGGTCACTCCTCCTTGTTTGAACTGGATGGTGTCTCGCAAATGCCAAGCCTTTATGACAATGGCGTTTATATCGTGCCGCATGGGGACGGCACGGTGGCGGTGGGCAGTAGCTCACAAAATGAGTGGAGCGATGGAGCGGCCGTCAATGAAGGCCATTGTCAGCCTTATATCATCAAGGCAAAAGAGCTGTGCCCCGCTTTGCAAAAGGCGAAATTCTTGTCGCATTGGGCGGGGGTGCGCCCGCGCTCGTACGCCAAGGACCCCATTGTCGGGGCGCTGGATGATCGCGGCTCTGTGCATGTGTTGACCGGTGGTTTCAAGATCAGCTTTGGCATCGCGCATCGTCTGGCGCAAGCGCTGGTGGAGCGGTTAGTGGGGGCCGAGCCTAAGGTTTTTCTCCCCCCAAGCTATGAGGTGGCTTATCATTTGGCGGAGGCCACTAAAGATAATCGTGGAGATAAATGATATGAGTAATATGATTTCAAACAGGCAAAGGGCGGCGCTTGTTGGTGTGTTGATTATTGCCGCTTACGCCATGCTGACCTACACGATTACCCAGGATAAAGTCATGGGCGTTGTGAGCGATCTTATCGCCGGGTTCGCCGTGATCGCCATTCCTTTTTTGATGTTGCCAATCTTTAAATCGAACGAGAATAAAACGCTGAATTTTAGCTATATGGCGGCCAGAATTATCGAGGGGCTGTTGATGCTGATCGGTGGAATATTCATTTTATTGCCGTCATTGGAAAGCTATCGAAGCACCCTGTATGAACATGTGCAGGTGTATTTTTTCATCGCCGGGGCGCTGTTGTTTTATATTTTGCTGTATCGAACAAGAGCTGTGCCGCGCTTTATTTCCGTGTGGGGCAGTCTTGCGACCATTGCGCTTCTTGTGGTGACGGTACTTGGCCTGTTTGGCATCAAGTCGCTCATACTGGATTTTCTGGTGCTACCGTTGATTTTGAACGAGCTGTTTCTGGCGATCTGGTTGATGGTAAAAGGGTTCAATAAGGACGCGGTTGGTGGTGTTTGATTTTGGTTCTCTTTGCAAGCCATGAGATGGCCTGATATGTAGCGCCCGGCAATCGTGCTAAATCGAGAGATTGGAGCCCCTCATCCCCACAAACGTCTTTCCGGCGAAGGCCGGAATCCAGGAGACTGTCTCAAAATCGGGGTTTCAAATTAGCCAGCGAGGTTGGGAGCGCTTTTGTCGTAAGGTAGACACAGCAAGCCGCAACACATCTGGATCCCGACCTTCGTCGGGATGACGTCTTT
>JAJRQA010000058.1 GCA_024280475.1 Alphaproteobacteria bacterium | reverse complement strand
GAGAGGGGTTCTACTTTTCCGTCAGAGTTTCAAGATCTTCGCCGCCCGCTGCAGTATGGCAGAAGATGCAGCCCTTTTGCGCGCCCTTGGCAACACGGCCAGCCAGTTGCATCTTTTTGGGGTTGGTCATAAGTGCACCAGCTTTATTATATTTGGCCCAGAACCAGTCTTTGTTTTTGGTGTCATAGCCAGCTTCGCGTTTGAACATCACAGTATAGGCACCTAAAAACTTGTTGGGATTGTCATAGACAGTGGCAACCGAGGCGTCTTTGCCGCCATGATTGACCTTGACGAGGACTTTGCCGGTTTTGCCGTCAACGGTGATTGTTTTACCAAGTACTTGCTGAATGGCTCCATGAGGTTCGTTGCCTTCAAAAGGGCGCACATTGATGCGGTTCGGGCCAACGAATTCTGCTTTTTCAAGGGCGGTCCAAAGGCTTTTGGCAAACGATATATCGTCTTTGTTGCCAAACGGGGCGGCTGATGTCGCGACTGTAAACGAAAAGAGGGCAGCCATCGCTGCCAATGCAAGCCTGTTTATTTTTTTCATGATAGTTAGTTTCGCTCCTGTTTAAGTTTTTTTACCGGGACAAGCCCGCAATTGGTGACAGGTCTGATATGGAACAGACGTGTTACATCAATATTTTAGGAGAAAGGGGGGACACAGTCATGTCATATGAGTTCATATATCCGTGATCGAGAATTGATCGACAAAAAGACATGTTTCACTCGTCAGAGTTACCAAACCAGGCTTCTTGCATTTGGGCGAGAAAATCGGGGGTGATCGCGTACCCCGAAGCGTCCCCAACGACACTATCAATGCCGCAAAATGGGCACAGAGCGGTCTGTTTTTCGATTTCTGGACCATCGGTCCAATCACTGATGCTGGCGGGCGTGAAGGATTTCAGGCAGTAAAAACAGCCACATTTTTCGCTATTTTCAACCTCTCGCCTATGACGGATCGACTTTTTGTGAGCAACCCGCAACCAGTGATTAGCGGGCAGGTCGAAAACATCCATCATCGTTCCCCATATTGAAATCGCAAAAATGTGATTATACTGGCGTCAAATCACCTGTCAAAACAGGTCAGCATAACCGGTATCTTTAAGGAGCTAGTATGAGTGTTCATGTTTGTGCCGAGCGAGCACGCAAAGAAGGTCTTTTTGATCGTTTCATCTCGCCCTGGCTCGTGCATGGGGCGTGTTCCTTGCCGCCTATTGCAGAGCAGAGGCAAAAAATCGTACCGCTGGCGGAAGGGGTCGTCGTTGAGTTCGGCATGGGGTCTGGTCTCAATATGCCGTTCTATGATGCGGGCAAGGTGCAAAAACTGATCGGCATTGACCCGGGGGCGGCGTTGATGGAAAAGGCGCATAAGACAGCTAAAACAATGCCCTTTGATGTGGATTTACATATTGTCGGAGCGGAAGATATTCCCCTTGAAGACCAAAGCGTCGATACGGTGTTGGTGACTTATAGCTTTTGCACGATCCCTGACAATGTCAGTGCAGTGCGCGAAGCACGGCGTATCTTGAAGTCGGGCGGGCGATTGCTGTTTAGCGAGCATGGTCTTAGCGACAAACCAAGAACCGCTAAATGGCAGAACCGGCTGAATGCCATTTGGGGAAAAGTGGCTGGTGGTTGCCATCTCAACCGCAATGTCGAGACCTTGTTGCTGGACGAGGGTTTTGAAATCGCGCAGATCGAGAAAAAGCGTATGCCCGGGGTGCCCGGTTTGCTTGGCTTCAACTATCGCGGCATTGCCCTGCCGCGATAATCCTTGATCTATTCCGCCGCTTTGGCTTTGGGTGCAAGACCAATATGTTCAAAACCAGGTTCTGGGTGACGGGGTACAAGGCGGGCCAGTATTAGCGAGATGAATGCGAAACCAGCGCCGATCAGGAACACCAATGAGGGGTTTTGCAGCCAGACATAGCCCAGCATCACTGGCAGAGACACAGCCGCGATATGGTTGATCGAGAATGCGACCCCAGCCGTGGGAGCAATGTCCTTTGGATCGGCGATCTTCTGGAAATAGGTTTTGATGGCGATGGCCATGGCGAAAAAGGCATGGTCAGCGACATAGAGCACGGCGGCCAGTGTGGCGTTCTCGACGAAGGCATAGGTGGAGAAGATGACGATCAGGCCGATATATTCCAGGGTCAGCGCCGAACGTTCACCAATATGCCTGATCAGCTTGCCGATCTTTGGCGCGAAAAACATATTGAACAGGTGATTGATCAAAAACAGGGTGGTAATGGCACCAACCGAATAGCCAAATTTTTCCACCATCATGAAACCGGCAAAAACAATAAAGATCTGGCGGCGCGCCCCGCCCATGAAAGTCAGCGCATAATAGAGCCAGTAGCGCTGGCGCATCAGCAGTTTTTTGTGCTGTTCCACATGTTGAGGAAACAAGGGATATTTGATCATGACAAAGATCAGCAGCGCCGCGGTGAGCACCCCGGCGATCAGATAAATCTGCCAGTAGGGAAGCCCAAGCAGGCTCCAGGTCAGATAGATCAGGCCATAGGCGGCTAACGATGCGAACGAGCCCGCCGCCACAATCTTGCCAAGTCCATAGGCCGCCTCATCCTTGGGCAGCCACTGCAGAGACAAGGACTGGTTCATGGTCTCGAAATAATGAAAACCCAGCGACATGATGATGGTGGTGATGTAAAAGCCATATTCGCTAGGAAACAGCCCGGTCATAGCGGTGCCAGCCGCGAGCATAAGCAATGATACATAGGCCAGATATTGCTCGCGCATGAACAAAACCAGCAAGATGGCTCCAAAGGCCAGGAAGCCCGGAATTTCGCGAACCGAGCCGACAATGCCGATTTCGCGACCCGAGAAACCCAGTTCCGAAACGGTGAAATTATTGACTAGTGTATGCCACGTCTGATGGGACAATTGCATGGCAACAGCCAGCAAAATGAGCATAGTGAGCGGGGAGTATAGGACGGTTTTATTCTTGTTCATTCTATGCGCCTCGTAACCTGCATCAATTAGTTTGGAATCATGCCGGTTTATACTGGTAATTACCAATAGGTTATCCTATCTGTCTATTAGTCGAAACAAAAGAATATCGGAGAGTATAATGAGCGAAAAAATTCTCGTCCCCCTCGATCTTTCTCATGCGGGCGCCAAGGTGCTCGATACTGCCCGCGAAATGGCGGAACGCCGAGGCGCCGATTTGGTTTTGATGACCGTATTGCCGGCTATTCCCGCCATTGTCGACAGCTTCATGGCCAACGACTATCAAGAAAAAGCGCTGGCCGAAGCCAGAATAGCGCTTGAACAAAGGCTTGAAGAAAAAGGTCTGGCCAAAGATAAATATGAATTGGTCATCAAGCATGGCTCCCCCTATGACGAGGTCATAAAATTTGCCCAAAAGATTGACGCCAACGTCATTGTTGTGGCCTCTCATGCGCCGCAAACAGCTGGTGACTATCTGCTTGGCAGTACAGCTTCCAAGATCGTCCGCCATGCGACTTGTTCGGTGTTTGTGGTCAGGATTTAACTGAGCGTGGTTTATAGGCTCATGGTAATTCGGGTTTTTTGATCTCACGGCCATTCGCGCTATCGGTCGGTGGCCAGTCGGCATTGCCGATGAGTACATCGGTTTTCTCTACAAATGAAAATCCTCAAAAGGAAAAGAATTTCGACCATCGGGAGACAAGCGTGACCACGCGCCGCGCCATAGCGCGAATAGCCGCGAGATCAAAGCACCCACAGTCACGAAATATACTAAAAAAACTGATGTACCCATCAGCGAGGTCGACTGGCCGCCGCGCCATAGCGCGCCCATCGGAGGCCGTGCGATAGCGCGAATAGCCGCGAGATCAAAGCACCAATAGTCACGAAATATACAAAAAAAACTGATGTACCCATCAGCAAGGCCGACTGGCCACCGCGCCATAGCGCGCCCATCGGAGGCCGTGCGATAGCGCGAATAGCCGCGAGATCTATATAAGCGTTCGGAAAATTTGCACCTGATCGGGGCTGAGAATTTGCATGCGCATTTTTTCGGATTGGGAATGATAGATCGGTTCGAAAATGACCGTGCGCTCCATCAAGTTATCGAGCACGGTTGCGTTCAATGGTCGGACGAAAACCAGGTACATGCGGCGCGGATTGGCACGATAGGATGAGGTGATACGCGCCAGTACCGTCTCAAGCACTTCCCGGTCAAAGCTGTCATTGAACAAAAAGATGCCCTTGGTATCGGGGATGGGAAAATCGACGGCATCCAATAGCAGGCAATCCACGTCGCGGCATTTCATTAAGCTGCGGGGGAATTGAGCGATGTTCATATTGGCATCGTCATGCAGTTCGCTGGCAAATTCCACGCCGATGATTTTGCGAAACGGATGCAGAGCGGCCAGTAACAATGCACGACCGCGACCAGCACCATAATCGACAAAGGTAAAACCTACCAGCGGATCTGGTATTTGCGCCATGGCCCAGTTGAAGCTCAGGCGGTGTATGGGATGATAATTATGACCGAATGATCTATTGGGGCTGTCAATGGTTAGATCATCTAACGATACAAATCCTTTGGCGGGCACGAAAAACAGCTTTTCGATTGCCCGGTCATAGGCCATTTCCTGTGTCAGATGCAGGAGTTTGCGATAATCCTTGTTAAGATTTTCGGGTTTGGAGTGGTGTTTGATGGATCGGGCCGTCTGCTTGGCGCGCGTCGAGAGTTCCTGCCCTGTCAGTTCAGTTGCTTTGGAGATACCTGTCCGGCTTTTGCTGATGCCGGTACGACCCATTTTAATGAGCGTGCGTGTTGATTGTTTTTTGAGAAGTCGCTCGAAGAACAAGGATATTGCTCCAGGCTTCAAGCCAAGGTGGCGCAAGCGGCTCATCAGGCCAGAAGATGGCTGTTTTGCTGATGTCGGGACGAGGTCCTGGCTCGGTCGCATACGATCTGTTTTCCCTGAAGTTGGGCGGGAGGTTATGTTTTTCAATGTTCCCATTGCAATTGACGCGAACCTTTATACTCAACTCAGGATCTAAACAGGTAGTAAACGGGCACACCTAAATTAAAGCAGGTGTGGATATCAATCTTAATACATTCTTAAGGCAGGTGTAAGTTACAATTGTCGCACCAGTTTGGCGAAGTAATATTTTACGCTACATAAGCTGGCATGGCATTTTGCGCCATAGAAGCTGCGCTTTTTCCAGGGATGCCCACAAGGCTGGTTTGATAATGGTGTGATAGTGTAAGATGATATATTCGATGTGATTCTCCTTGCCTCAAATAGGCAAGCGTGAACCGGTAGCGGGTTAAGGGGTGCCTTTTGCAATGCAGCAACGCGAACAAGGTCTTGAACGAGGCGAAGGGGAGCAGCGTCAAACATGGCTGCGCCAAAAACGCTTTGCACTTATCTTGTCTGGTGACGACCGCGCGGCCAATATGCTTGTCGAGCGCTTGTCGTTGATGGGAGACCGCTCGTCAAATCGGGAGCTTTCTTCTTCGGCATTTGAATATTATCAATTGAAAAAACTCTACGAACTCTGGGTCAATGAGGTTAAAGACGTCAAGGACCTATCGCAAAGTGCACATTTATTTCGCTCCGGGAGCGAAAATGAAGCCATTCAAAAAGGGCTTGATCCGTCTTTGGCAAAGATCATGGGTGAATTGCCGACCCTGCACCGGGCTTTGTTACTGCTTATCTACGGGGAGCGTTTTTCCTATGCCGCCACCGCACAGCTTCTGGATATTTCCATTGAGGACTTGATGGGAGCGCTGGCCGCTGCACAGCAGCAGTTTAGCGAGCAAGATCCCTCGCAAACCGTTGCACACGCAGTATCGATGGCTGAACCAGTTGAGGGAGCCGCGTATGACGCAACTTAGCGATGAAATCCTGATAGCCTATGGCGATGGGGAACTTGGCGAAGCGCAAATTCGGGTTGTCGATGAAGTATTTGCTGCTGATCGTGCAACGCATGCGCAGTTTCGACGCTTGCAATCCACCAGCCACCGATTGTCCCAGGCATTTTCTTCCATGTTGCAAGCCGAAGCCAAACAAGTGGCGATTGATCGTGCGGCAAATGTTCCCTTGCAGGCGCCACGACCGGTTGAGAGCCATCGTCAAATTTCTCGACAAAATATAATGGTGCCCGCAATGGCAGCTGGCGTGGTGCTCGTATCGCTTGGGGCCGTTGGGGGGTATCTGGCCAGTAATTCTGTTGGCAGTGGTGGGCCTGACGACGATCCCTTTGTGAACAGCTTTTGGAATAATGAACGATTAAGTACTGAACAGGAGCGCTCGAAGGCTCTGATGAATAATTTGAAGGCGCCTAAAACAACAGCGGCGACAAGCCAATCAAAGGCTGGATCGCCTGAAAAGTGGTACGAATCTGTTGCCGCTCGTCATAAAAGCGACGCGGCGCGCCTGCTTGATCAATATACCGGTAAAAGTCGCAATTATGAGCTGGCCCTGTTTCAGTTTACCAATACACAGATTGCCCCGTCGCTAATCCCGATATTGCGCGACGATGGGATGATTTTTGTTGGTGCCTCGCCCGTGCAGATCAAGGGGCAGAAATATGCCAGACTGGCTTATCGTGACAAGAGCAATGGGGCGGTGCCGGTTGGACTGTATGTGGGCGATCAAAGCGGTGGCTCCTTGACGCTGGAGCGCGGCTATCACGGAGATGAGAACTATGTCCGCTGGCGCCAGGGCAAGCGCAGCTATATGCTGATTGGGGCTGTACCACACTGGCGTTTGATTGTGTTGTGCGCGTCCGTGCAAAGCCAACTCGTCAAGTAAAGAAGTATTTGAAGGTTTGTGAGGGAGCAAGCAATGAGTTGGCGTTTTGTTTGTCTGGTCTGTTTTTGGATGCTTGCTTGCTTGCCGCTCAAAGCGTCTGAAAAATCAAGACAATCTTCAATTGCTAATAGCAAGCATGCCGCTTTGCTGGATCGGTTGGTTGCGGCCTATCCGGATTTTTTGCGTGGCCATGATGGCACCAGAGTGATCTGGCACGACGGCAGCGTGATGGCTTTTGAGGATGGCAAATCCGGCAAGAGTTTTGAGCGCAGATTGAAAGATCCTGATCTGCAAGACCAGTTTTTTGCCCCTTATAAAAAAGGCCATAATGGTTTGTCTCCTGCGAAAAATCAGGATCCAGGGCGGGTCCGCTATCAGCCATTTTTCAACAAAATGTACGGGGATTGCCGCAAGCGACAAGTGCGCGACCAATTACAAACGATTGTTTGGCTGCCAAGACATGGGGGGACCAAAGTCAAGGTCACCTCAATCAATGGGGTCGCTGGCAAATTACAAAAAATATCTCATGAACTTGATCTGCTGATTGACCAGAGGCCGGAGATAAAAAAATATCTGTCACCCATGTCAGGGATCTATAATTGCCGACTGATCGCTGGCACCAAGCGGTATAGTGTTCATGCCTATGGTGCGGCGATCGATATCAATGTCAAGCAGGCTCATTACTGGCGTTGGTCCAAACCCGGTAAGGGAGGGCTTTATCGCTGGCGTAATAAAATTCCGCTGGAGATCGTTAAGGTCTTTGAGAATCATGGTTTTATCTGGGGAGGCAAATGGTATCACTATGATACCATGCATTTTGAATATCGCCCCGAATTGCTGTCTGGTGCCCAATAGTGAGGGCGAAAGCTTCGAAAACCTGACTTGTGTGAAGTTTTTAAACGGTGCGAGTGAACTATCTGCTTTGCCCCTTGAGATCGGCCAGCTTCTCTGCTAGACAGATTTTCCGCGCTGCCTTGAAATCAAAGGCGATGTTGTGCGGATATTGGGGATTAGTCTAATTGGTAGGACAACGGACTCTGACTCCGTCGGTCCAGGTTCGAGTCCTGGATCCCCAGCCATTTGGTTTTCGTGACGGCCAGATACCATTTCCCGCTTACCAATAGTCTCTATGGATATTAGTGCTGATCCCAATTGGCTGGTTGCGCGAAATATTCAACCAAATGATCCACAAATACCCTGACTTTTTTTGCCAGATGGCGATTGGGGGGAAACAGGGCGTAAAGGCCAAGTTCAAAGGCATTATAATCTTGCAAGAGCGCTACAAGTTCACCGCTGGCCAGATATTTGTCGATTAAATAGCTGGGGCAAAGGGCAATGCCTTGACCAGCAACGGCCATTTCCCGGGCTGCGGTTGCGCCATTGACGTGGAAACGCCCGTGTATATTGAAGGTTTTTATTTTACCGTTATAGAGCAACGGCCAGTGAGGCCCCTTTTTATAATTGCTGTCTATTATACAGTTATGATCCTTCAGGTCGTCGGGTGTTTTGGGGGTTTGATGTTGTGCGAGATAGTCGGGGGAGGCGCACAAGGTAATACTTGCAGGCGCTAGCTTTCGCACTGTCAGGCTTGAATCATCCAGGTCGGAAATACGGATTGCCAGGTCGAAACCTTCATCAACAATATTGACGAAACGATTGGATAGCCGCAAATCGATGGATATATCTGGCTGATCTGACAAAAAAACAGCAATGGCGCGCGTTAGATGAGTTTCTCCAAAAGTTGTTGGTGCGGAGATGCGAAGCTGTCCGCGCGGAGTGCTTTGGCGATCCTGCATGGCCGCTTCCAGCTCGTCAAAATCTTCCAGTAAGTCAACGCAGCGCTCGAAATAGGCCCGACCGATCTCTGTGAGAGCGAGGCTGCGGGTCGTGCGGTTGAGAAGTTGCACGCCAAGACGCTCTTCCAGTTGTTGAACATATTTGCTGGTGAGTTTGGTCGATGTGCCAAGGTGGCGAGCCGCAGCCGTAAAGGAGCGCGATGTCACGACCGCCGCAAATGTGCGCATGCCTTCGATTGTATCCATATTATTATCCATATATTGTGGACAATAATTCGTCAAATTGAATGTTTATCCACGTATATATCCATAGTATATTTATCCAAATCAATTCAGAAGAGACGCTCTATGCAACTAAAAAACACGCAGCAAAATTATGGGTTTATCGCTCGGTTTTTGCATTGGGGCATGGCGCTCACAATCTTTGCCATGTTTGCTCTGGGCTTATGGATGCGGTCGCTGGATTATTATAGCCCGTGGTATAAAACGGCTCCTGATATTCACAAAAGTGTTGGTATTTTTCTACTCATAGTGCTTTTACTGCGCTTTTTCTGGCGGCTTGCTAATGCGCGCCCTGATGATGGTTATCTAAAACCTTTTGAGCGCGCCATATCGCATATCGTGCATTGGGGATTTTATCTCTTGCTGCTGGTCCACATGAGCGCAGGCTATCTGATCTCAACGGTGGATGGTCGTGCCATTTCTGTATTTGGCTGGTTCGACGTGCCCTCCCTTTACGAGCAAAAGGGCTTGGAAGAAACAGTTGGCTTCATCCACGAATACCTGTCCTACAGTCTTATGGCTCTGGCAGCATTGCATGTTGCAGCGGCGCTCAAGCATCACTTTGTTGACAGTGATGTGACTTTGCGGCGGATGCTTTTTGCTTCAAACTCCAACTCCACCCCCCGCAAGGGGCAATCGAAAGGACTACCATCATGAACCCATCACTAAAATATATTTCGGCAATGGTGCTGTTTGCCGCTGCGACCATTGTCGCTCCCAAATTCGCCCTGCCTGTGCAAGCCGCCGACTATGTGATCGACCATAAAGGGGCCCATGCCTCGATCAATTTCAAGATCAAACATCTGGGCTATAGCTGGCTGACCGGCCGCTTTGACAAATTCAACGGCAGCTTTTCGTTTGATGAAAAAAACCTCAACGCCTCGAAAATCATGGTCATCATCGATACCAACAGCGTCAATTCCAATCATGCTGAACGCGACAAGCATTTGCGTAGCGCCGATTTTTTGGAGGTCTCAAAATTCCCTACGGCTCAGTTCGAAAGCAGCAAAATCACCAGCAAAGGCCAAGGCAAAGCTGTGGTTGCTGGAAAATTGACGCTGCACGGCGTCACCAGAGATATTGTGATTGAGGTCCAGCATATTGGTGGTGGCAAGGATCCGTGGGGCGGCTTTCGCCAAGGCTTTAGCGGCACGACGCGCATCGCCCTTGCTGATTACGGTATCAAGAAAAATCTTGGACCTGCATCCAAGGAGCTGGAGCTAAGCTTGCATATTGAAGGCGTCCGGCAATAGCTTGCAAAACAAAAACTCCTGCCCAACATCTTGTTCGGGCAGGGGATGGCAACGGTTTGCATTGAGCTGAAAAACAACCCAATACAACATTTTCGCTATTGGGTTGGGCGAAAATAATGTAAGTTATAGTGATGAGGGATCTTTATGGTTTGGGTCCCCGCACACATGGACAGGAGAATTTGCTGATCTGGCAGAACCCTTGGAAATGTCGGATTGATAAATATTGCCTGTCCCACTATCTGGATTGGGTAACCTATGAAACAGCCCCTGGAAATCGTCTTTGAAGATTTCGACCCCTCTGACGCCATCAGCGCCCGGTTGCGTGAAGAAGCGCATAAGCTAGAGCAGTTTAACGCGCGCATATCTTCGACACGCATTGTTATTGCCAAACCTCATCAGCATCAACACAAAGGCAGCAATTATCACGTGCGTATTCACCTGAAAGTCCCAGGGGCAAAGGATATAATCGTCAATCATGATCCCGGCGACAATAATGCCCATGACGATGCCTATATTACCATTCGTGACGCCTTTCGAGCTGCGCGACGTCAGCTGAAAGACCAAAAACGCAGCTAGCTCTCATATTCTGGCGTCTTGCAGGACACACTCGTTAGCCAAACGAGCAATGTTGATGCGGGCTTATATTGCAACTTGGTCGGAAAATGGCCATTATGAGGTGGTCTTGATCAGTACTGATCGTCATGTGTCATATTTGGTGCGTGAAAAAAAGGTTCTGAACATTTTGCGACAACCAGATGGAATATTTGCCGTGCACCGATTTGGGTCAATCCATAGAGTTTTTCAACTCGCCGCTTTGCTCGGTGTGAGTGCGCTTGCTGGTTGTCAGGGTGGCAGTAGTAATGGCAGCATGT
The DNA here is from genome assembly GCA_024280475.1 of Alphaproteobacteria bacterium. GTDB lineage: Bacteria > Pseudomonadota > Alphaproteobacteria > Rhizobiales > JAKIUO01 > JAKIUO01. Next base: position 703 of record JAJRQA010000058.1, on the reverse strand, counting down.
TCTCGTCCAATGGATCAAACGGCGAGAGACCCGTTCAATTGCAAAATGTGCAAACATCTCCGACCTCGGCAGAGGCAGCAATCGGTGCGAGTGGACAATTGCCATCATCACGAATGCCGCTTGACGAAAAAAAACTGGCCAAGGCCATTGAGCGTTATCGTCTCAACAAAAAGCAAAAACAAAGCCCGTTCCGTTCCGTAGGCTATGATCTGAACGGGGATGGTCAGGCGGAAGCCCTGATTTTGCTGGAAGGTGAGGATTGGTGCGCCAAAACCGGATGCACTTTGGCCGTGTTCACCTCTGGCAAAACCGGATATCGGCCCGTGGCGACCATTCGCCGGGCCTGGGGTCCAGTGATTGTCACCAACGAGCGTAATAATGGTTGGAGTGACTTGGTGGTCAATACCGGTCTACCATCGCGAGATCAGCGCGTGCGTTTGCGCTTTGGTGCCAATGGCTATCCGGGCAATGCCGTAACCTTGACCCCCATGCCATCCGATATCGAGATCGCTGGCGAGGTGGTGCTTGAGCGCGCCCCGATGATGTCGCAAGAAATGGTCTCCAATACGCAATCTCCTGCGAATTAGCCTTAAGTCCACTCCAAATCATTTTGGTGGTTGCGATATTTTAAAGTCATACAACCAGTCATAATCTGCGAGCAGTTTTTCCGGTTTCTTGCGCACCAGGACGGCATTGCGCGCCT
>JAJRQA010000057.1 GCA_024280475.1 Alphaproteobacteria bacterium | reverse complement strand
TTCTTTTTACCCGAACCGAAACATGAATCTATCAGATACAAAACATAAACATTCGCTTGGGAAATCCATGTTTTCCAGTGCGACGTAGCAAACAGCATGGAAACGTACCACTCCTGCATATCACTGGAAAACACTTATCTATTACACCCCATTGGAAGTCGTGACGGCATTTCTCAAGGTGCTCCTTTTAGTGGTTTTCCTTCATATGTCCATCTGAACGGCTTGGCCATGGTCTTGTTGAAATAGGCTATGAATTTTTTCAGCTTGCTTTTCAGATCCTGTTTGGAAGTGAAATTGCCACGTCTGATGACCTTCTTGGCAAGGATAGAAAACCAGATTTCGATCTGGTTGAGCCATGAAGCATGCTTGGGCGTAAAGTAAAAACAGATGCGATGAGTTTTGTCGCGCAAGAAAATTTCGCGGCTCTTGATGTTTTTCAAAATGCCGCTTTTGCCCTTTTCGCCAAGCTTTTTTTTGATGCCGCAAAGTCGGGCGGTCAACCGAACCACACCTTCCGAGACATGGGTGTTGAGATTGTCGGCGACGATCCTCCATTTGGCCTTGGGGTCGGTTGCAAACAGCTTTTGCAAAAAGGCGACATAGTCTTTTTCGGTGCGGGTGTCACCGATGCTGGCGATGATTTTTCCTGAGGCCACATCAAAGGCAGCGATCAGCGTTTGCGTGCCGTGGCGGATATATTCATATTCACGCAGAGTTACCTTCCCCGACTGCATGGGCTTGTCCGGCGCGGCGCGCTCAAGTGCCTGAATACCGGTCATCTCGTCGGTGGAAAATGTCCGACCTCCCTTTTTGGCAAATTCCAGTGCATCCTTGTAAACACTGCAAATATCAGTACTCTTCTCTTCAAAACGATCATCAGGCTTTTTGTTCAGCCAATAACGGATCAGATGTGGCTTGAGGTCGGATTCTTTTTAAAAAACGTCCGACCGAACCTTGCGAAATCTCTTTTACAATACCTCTTCTGACAGCTTCATCGGCCAGTTGCTGCTGCGACCAGTGAGTGATCGGCGGACCTCCTTCCTCATCGCCTGGTTGCTCACAGGCAAGAGCGATGATCAGGCAGATAATTTCAGGCGTGTACTTTGCAGGCGCGCCGGAACGGGGTTCATCGGCCAGACGCATGGCGACATCATCATTGGCCGGACGCGAGTTCCAGCGCTTGCGCCAGCGCCGCACAATGTTATCCCAGGTACCAAGTTCCCGCACGCTTGCGTTTACGCCAAGCCCGGCATCCGCCAGAAGAATAATCCGCGCGCGCGTCACAATTTGCTTTGGTGTGGTGTGAGCGCGCACAAGCGCTTCAAGAAATTTCCGTTCATCATCCAAAAGGGTGATCATATCGGCAGGCTGCAACGGCATGATAAAGTCTCCATTGATAACTGGACATGCCATTGATCTTAAAACCTGAAATACGTGTTGTGAATCCCGCAGCGCTAAAAAATCTCCACCGTTACAAATCAGACTCAGCGCTGACAATCAAATAGAGTCACGACTTCCAACGGGACGTACTAGTGCTGCTCCGGTCGACGCGAGTATGAAAGGCGGGTAGGCCATATCGAGCGTGCCCTTGGTGGCAACAATAGCCATGCTAGGGGTGTGCGCTGCTTCGCGTTTTTTCATTTCTTCTTCAAACAGGGTCTCGACCCAGCGTTTCATGGCGTCTTTTTGCTGAGTGCTCAATTCATCCAAAGACGGGTCCGTGTTTATTTCGTCTAGAATGTTCATGTCTCTTCTCCCTGCTCTAATTTTTGCGAATGATGAATTCGAATTCACCACCATTTTCTTGCGCAGATACAAGCTCGTTACCTGTCGCCTTGCAAAAGCTTTCGATATCACTTTGCGATCCGGGGTCTGTTGACAGCACCCGCAAGAGGGCTCCCACTTTAAGTGGCTTGATCGCTTTACGTGTCCTCAATATTGGCATGGGGCAATTCAGTCCCCTGGCATCAAGATCCTCGTCAAATTGTGTGATTGATGTCATATTCATTTTTCGTCTCCTTGCTTTTTTTGATAGGCTAAATTTCGAATAACGGCGTTTATATTATGAAGGCATGGGTAGCCAGCTGGAAATCCGGCGCACGGCTGCAAATGCCGCCCAGCCAGTTGCCTGAACAAGCGCCTTTTCTTCAGGGTTTATTTTTTTAAAATCAGAAATGATTTTATTGTCGACCTGCCAAGAGGCGCGAGCTGTCAGAAGTGCCAGCTGAGCCGATGGCTTTAATCCGGGATCAAGAGGTGCGATGAGATCTTCGAGCCAGCCACGGCCAAGATCGGTTTGCTCGCCATTCCATTGGTTTAAGTGAGCGATGACCAGCGAGCGCACGTCTTCATGAAGGGCTTCACGACCGGCTGCTTCTGCGGCATGTGCAAACCGAATGAAGCTACCCGCGACATTGGGGTTGGAGCTGGCCCAGGAAAATTCGCTCGGCAATTCAATCGTTCCCGGATCAGTGATAAAGTCTCCTGGAGCGCCATCAAGTTTGACGATACGTTTGCCAAAAAACCGCAAGGAGGCCCGTGAAAAAGCCCGCATGACTCCACTGCTCGCAGCAGGCATGGGCATAGGGGCTTTGTCGAGAAATATATTGACCATGCGATTGGTGTAATGAAAGGCAATGGCGGTGCCAAAAACCTGCGGAACATCTGCGACGGCAATTTGCACATGCTTTAAGTCGTCAGATTGAGGGCTAAGCGTCGCGGACGCCCATTTATAGGCATGGGCAACTTTTGGGTCATGATTTTTATGTTCCTTGACCGGTAGATGCTTGTTGCCGCTCGCGCTAGCATGCATGGCCGTGTGCACATCGACACAATAAGGACATTCATTGAGGTATGAGACGGCGGCTGCAACCGCTTCATGCACGGCCCGCTCTTTGGCGTTGACGATAAAGCTCTCTCTGATGATGCTCCAGATGCCAGCCATGAGAAGCGGATCTGGAAAGTGCAATGTGATGGGAGGTGCTGCTTGGAATTCGCGCGCGGTTTGATCAAAAACCTTACGAGCAACCTGATCTTTGGAGCGTAGGTTCGGACGCTTGATATGGCGGATCGTAAAAGGCGCGACTTTACGAAACAGCATGTTCTCAATATTCTGAATGATCATTTGTTTAATTCCATTTTCCTGGCTCTAAATTCGGCATTCAAAGCCTGAGAGACCGTAAGTTGAAACGGCAATGTTTTCAGGTTTAAGGGGGGGTGGGGGAAAAGCATTGGCCCGGTTCTCATCTAAATAAATCCTTTGATTGCAAATCGATAACCAACGTCATATACTGATCGGTACAATATGAGGATCACGGGCCAATGTCAATTATATTATATTATATTGATCGGTATAATATAATTGATTGAACAAGTAATTTACGGGAAGAAGACCAGAGCATGCCCAAACCAAAAACTTTCGATGAATACGAGGTTCTGAAAAAAGCCAAAATACTTTTTTTGGAACGGGGTTATGAGGGAACTTCCATACAGGCGCTTGAAGATGCGATGGAGCTTAAACGCCCCAGCATCTACAATGCCTTTGGCAACAAGCGTGCCCTGTTTGATTTAGTACTCAAGCAATATATGGACACTGAATTAAGTCGCTTTATGCAAGCCATTGAGAATGCATCCACATGCCGGCAGGCGATACAAGGTGTCCTTGACGAAGTCATTCATCTGCACTTTTCAGAGTCTCTCCCAGGAGGCTGTCTGATCGTCCTGTCGCTGCTTGAGATTTACCAGCATGATGAAGAAACGGCCGCCACGCTTCGCGGGGCACTGGCAACCTTGCAAAAAGTATTGGCACAAAAATTCGAAAATGCCATTGTTGATGGAGAGTTACCTCCTCATACAGAAGCCAAAACCAAAGCAGATGAGGTTGTGGCCCTGATCACAGGAATGAGTGTCATGGCGAAGGCTAATATATCGAAAAAAAGATTGGAAGAACTTGCCAGTAATTCAGTGTCCCAAATATTTGACGTTCCCTTGTCCGCTTAGCTGGATTCTAACGCGCATTTCTTTTTCGAAAAACAAATGAAAGATTGTGCCGGTATCTTGATGTGCTGTTTTTTTTGTACGATGTCGAGGTGTTTGTGAGTAAGGCTGTTGGCAGATTTCGGTGAGGCGGGGAGAGTGGCACAGCATCTATTTTGAAGGTTATGCACGTGACCGGAAACAGCATCGCAGAAGGCTATGTATCCGTTCGCCGTTGGTTTTTCGTCATAGTTTTTGGTTATTCTGTCCTTGCCACTAGCGGAGGGCTGAATTATGGAATACAGGGACTTTTTGGACATGCTGGATGCGGTCGATGGAATGACCGCCGGGCAAG
>JAJRQA010000056.1 GCA_024280475.1 Alphaproteobacteria bacterium | reverse complement strand
CAAATGAGCTGGGAAATAGCGAAGATAGGGGAAATTCTGCCGCATAGAAATAGCTGCTAGCTGTCTTTTGCAGGATGAGGATTGAGCGCTCCTGAATATATTGCTTGATATCAAGCGAACGGCCTTTCTTTTCAAGTTCAGGACAGGTGTTTTTATCTGCAAACCATCTGCGCAAAACAGGAAGCGGAATAAAGGAATTTCTGTCTTCGGCTGGTGCACAAAGATAAACCCCGGAAAATTCTTGCAGAACCTGCTCATCCCATTCATCGACATAGTTTTCTGCGGGAATGTGAAAATAATAATCCCGCGAGGCAACGCCCACCTCGTGAAAAATGGATTGCGGCTTGAGCCTATCGCGTATCCGCTCATCGCTTTTATCTTCCAGCCATTGCACAATGATCTCTATGTTTTCATCGCCCAGTGTGCCATCGCGCAGGCGATAGAAATTATTCCTCTGGAATTTAACGCCTCTGGCAAGGTAAATGTCCTCGGCCATAGAGGACCAGTTCATCTGCTGTTTTTCCTGCTGTAGATCGAGCAAAAATCGATAAAGCCGCTGCCTCGCATAAGCGTCAAAGCGCCCTTGATTTTGCCTCACCATTTGATTGTTACACTGGCGTTACACTGCACGACAATCTTCTCCCCTACAATTCAAGCGATCAACAAGCTGACATTACCTGTCAGTTACCAACTGGATTTTATCTGAACAATCAAGGGGATTTCACAAATATCCTCTGGGGTGACCAACGGCAAAATCCTACACAAAAGGATCGGGCAGGATAGATGAGAATATTTAGACAGCTTTTTCGACAAAAAAGCCATATCGGCACGTCAGCGCCCGCTCAAATTATCAGGCGCGAAGAAAATCACGAATGGCTCGCGCCAATTTTAGAAGATGTCAAAAGGTTAGAGCTTCCCGATCACGATCAGCTCGATCACGCCTTTCAGGGCTATCTGGATGAGCTTCACGCCCCCTTTGAAGCGCATGATGAAGCCATCGAGACACTTGTTCTGGAGGCGCGGGAGATTGTTCAGCGCGTGCTGGAGATTGCCCCTGATCTTTTTGACAAGGCCATGCGGCGCTCGCCACTGGACAATGCTTACACCCCGATCATTGAGGGAGAGAAACAATGAGAGCAGGCATCCGCTATCTTGCCTCTCCCCAATCCATCAGGTTGATGCACGGGGTTGGTCATCAGGCACGGCTGGAACGTCGCCGCGTAAAAAATGCAAAAAAGCGTTTTGTGCTGCTGAACATCGTTCTGGCGATCATACTATTTCTTGATTATGCCATGGGGCTATCGCTCTTCACGGCTATTGCCCCTGAAATCGGTAACAGCAAATTAAGCGCGGCAGTGCTGGCCCTGATCTTTCCTGTGGCGGTTATTGCCTTGCATTTTCGCATTGCCGATACGGATGGCAAAAAAATTGAAACCCGCCTGAGACGCCTGGCAGGCATCGGCATATTCATCTTTTTGCTGGGCGCATCGTCGCTGATCGCCGCCATCATGTTTGACGGGGCGGAAGGTCTGGGCGCGTCATTTGTTACGGGCATGGGAATTGTCACACCAGATTTTGTTGGCGGGAGCCAACAAAGTGCTTCACCGCTTTTGACCTTGCCGCCCATATTGTTTTTCTTTGCCATGGGTTTTGGGCTGATTTTGACCTTTTATGCCAGCCACCGCATTCTGGTGCGCCTGGAAGAGCATTACGAGATTTTCAGCCATGCCAGCAACCGCCCGCAAGAGGTCGGCAAACTGGTGGCCAGCTTTGACGCTTTATGCAAGGCGCATGGCAAACTATTCGCGCAACGGCAACGGCAAATCAAAAAGCTGCCCCGTGATCCCGAGATGGCATTTGCACGCATCGTTTCTGCTGGCGTCCACAAAGAGCTGCACCAGCATAAATTATCGCTACGCCATTTCTCAAAGCCTGCCGATGATGATGTGCTTATCGAAGCACTGGCACGCAAGAGCGACCTGCCAGATGACATCAAAACCCGTGAGATGGGTCAACAGCGCCTTGCCGAGATCAAGGATGCCATGCGCCCCTTTGCGGTGCTTGCCGCCCTTGATGCCATCCCCCCTAAAGACGAGGAGTAAAAATATGCGTTCTTCCTTTATTCAAAGCACCATCATTGGCGCAGCACTCTTAAGCAGCGCCTCCATGAGCGTCCTGGCTCCCGCTTTTGCTGATGATCTTATCATCGGGCTGGATATATCCGATTCCGCGCCGCTGGCGATAGAGCAAGCCATCGCAAATCGGGCGGCCAAACTTGTGGGCTCTCGCATAGCTTCAATGAAAAAAGGCGATAGCGTCCGGTTAAGATCACTGGGCACTTACGGCACCGCCGAACAGGCCCTTTACGTCAATATCAAGCTTTCTCGAAAGGCGCGGCCTCACAAGGTGTCCAAAGCGCTGGAGCAGCTTGTGAGTTCGCTGCCTGCCCTTGTTAAAAAAGGCAGACTCAAACTTCAGAACGAGACCAATATTATTGGCTTTTTGGAGACAATTGCACCCTCGCTCGATTGTACAAAAAAACCCACCACCATTCTGATCTTGTCTGATGGCATTGAGCACAGCGCTTATATAAAGGGGCGCGATCTGCTCTTGGGCAAAAAGAAACTTCCCGCCCCTTCCGGCCCTATCCTCAAGGGCTGCTCATTGGAGATGCGCGGCCTTGCCCAACAAAACAAGAAACTCAAATCAGACCCCCGCTGGTTCGCACGGCTCAATAAAAACTGGGCTCGTTTTGCCAAGGCCGCTGGCGTCGCCCACTTCAAAGCCTTCGCTGAATATCGTTAGGCCGAATATCGCTAGAAAGGACTATAAAATGATCGATGCAGCCCTTGGATTTATATACGGGATTTTTATCAGCGCCATGCTGATTGGCTTCGGATTTTCTCAGAACGGGGCCATCCAAACTATCATCAATGCAGAAAGAGAACAGGTAGAACGCCGTTTTGTTGTCTTGTGCCAAGCAAATGAGCAAAAGCGCGTGCGCTGCGTCCCTCAAATCGAGGAGCAAGCGCCATGAAGAAATATGAGCACACGCCTTATCAATCAGCCTTTGGCGTAATTTTTCGGATCAATGTCCGATTGCTGTTTTCATCCAGCCTCACTTTTGCAGGCTGGCAGATGTGGCCCGACAGCGCCTTGGGATATGGCTGGGGCTTTCTGGCGATCTGCCTGTTCGGCTCCGCCTTGGGGATGCTTATCGAAACCCTCAGGGAGATGACCAAAATCTATGTGCGAGATCGTGAAATAGAAAAATATATGGCGCAAGGCAACAAACCCACTGCCGCTGAATTTGCCTCCGATGAGGATTTAAGAAATTCGGAGATGGTTGATGACTAAGAACAATATTTTCAAAGCTGGTAGACGATTGCTCGGCATAACCTTCGACGGCAAACCGATTTTTGAACCCAAACCTGCCCATTCCCTAACGCTGGCTGCTGCTGGTGGCGGCAAAACCATTGCAGGAGCCGTCGTGTGGCTAATCTCCATGCTGGCATATTTAAACCGCGCCATTCTGATTACCGATTCCAAGGATGGTGAGATCGCCGCCCAATGCATTGAGATGTGCATCAAGCACGGGCGCAAGGTGGCGCTCATTGATGAATCCAACATTCTGGGCAAAAACAACCCATATAAAATTCATATCAATCCACTTGGCGGGGTGATTGCCGCGCACAAAAAAGGCAATGGCGAATTACTATTCTCGGCAGAAGCTGCCTGCCACTGCGCCATTGAAGAACCTTCTGACGGGGATGCCAAAAATCTCTATTTCAGAGATGAACCCAGGACGATGATCGAATATGTGATCTCAAGCCATTTGACGCGCAATCCAAAGTTGGCCGTTCCTGGCGGTATCTGGACGCTTTTATCCGACCCTGACACGCTTCATAAAATGGCAAAGATCGATGCTGCTGAAGGCGATCCCGCCCTCGCGGCTCTTGCCACTCATGTCGTTAAAATGCGCAAGAATAAAGAACATTATGCCCAGCATCGCGGCGCGGCTGTGCGGGCGCTCCGCATCTTTGGGGCAGGCTCACGCTTGCATCACGCGGGACTTGGTGCCGAGATCACCCATCTGGAATTGCTCAAACAAAACTATGTCGTGTTTATTGTCGGCCCGCAGCAATACATGGAACGGATCGGTCTTTATTACGCCTTGCACCTGCAATCCTTTACTGACGCCATGCTAAGCGGGGAAGCCGGAGACACAGATTTCATCCTTGATGAGTTCACCAATGCGCCACTCAAACAACTCGTCATGCGCCTCACAGTGCTTCGTGCTTACGGGGCACGGCTGCACATGATTGCCCAGTCGCGCTCCGAGATTGAACGCAAATATGGGCGCTTAGAAACAGCCACCATTGAAGAAAATGCGGTGGTCAAACAGTGGTTCGGGTTTTCATCATTTGCTGAGGCCGAACGTGTTTCCAAAGCCATGGGGGAAAGTCAAAACGTCTCCCATAGCATGGGCGTCAATTCTGACAAGCTGGATATATCGGGCAATTTCAACGTGGGCAAAGAGCGTTTGTTTTCTCCCGAGCGGCTGATGAGCCTGCCACGCGATGAGCAGATCATCCATGTCAAAGATATCGGCTTTATTCACGCCAAGAAAATCCAGCAAAACCAGATCGCTCCCTATTGCTTTGAGCTTGCCGATAATCCGCTTGAGGGCGGCAGATTGCCCCCTGATCCCAAAATCACGCTGCCAACGCAAATGAGCAAAAACGAGGCCAAGAATAATGGAGGAGAAGAAACATGAAAATCCGATATTTACGTGCCAGTTACTTCATTTGGATCATTGTCCCGCTGGCAACCTATCTTGGTTTCTTAAGCGTTGGACTGCCCCATATCATCTGGTCTTACTCTTACCGAGATCACGGCCAGAAAAACCCCGCCAACCCGTTCTCTGGGCGCTGGTACACCAGATGCACCTATATCGGCCCCTATGCGGCCTTTTCGACAGCCGCCCGCGATGGCCAGTGCGACTGGTTCCGTTTCCACAAAAAACAGACAGAAAAGTGAGACCGTCATGCCCTTTGATGCGCCTTTTGAGGTGTCTTTTGATTTCAGAAAAGAGCTCAAACGCAGCTTTGATCTGGCCGATGTCAAACATCAAGCCCACAAGGATTTTAATCGCTCTGAGCGTTTGGAGTACACAAAACTAAGAAAGAGATTTGAAGGCTGGCGCAAGGCCGAGCAACGCGCCTATGAGCTGGAATATGATACCCGCTTCGAGGTCGCTAGCAAGCGCCTCATCAACAAGGCGGGTAGCAAAACCAGAGAGTTCACGCCGCGCTGGATGGGTGTTGATCGCTTTGACGGTGAGGCTATCAAGCGACAGGCAGGCCGAATTGTTCAAGCCTCGCATGAGCGCCTCATGGCGGGGATTGATGAACGCGAAACAAAAGATATTGGCCAATTGCTGAAGGTTTGCGAAAAACGCACCAAACAGCGGGAAAAGCCCCTGAAGGATTTTGCCCGCGCCACGGATCGCCGCCAGAAAAAACAGCGCCGCACAAGAAGAACGCTCCAGCAACGCCAGTAATAACACATGTAAAAGCGAAGAAAATCAGGGATACGCAAGAATATTATTCTGATTTAACTTGATAAAATAGGAATATTTACCTATGATGTTCTGTTTATGTTCTTATATTCAACAATAACGAAAGGAAAAAGATAATGGAACCGAAAAACACAGAGACCAAGAAACAGGCCACCCTGGCCAATCCCTTTGAGCGTGCCCGCGAAAGCTTCTCAGGCAGGCTTTTGACCGACCCTCAATTTGATGAGTGCATGGCCATCAACAAGATCATTGGCCGTGAGATTCACCGATCAGGGCGTTTCAAGGACAAGCTGGGGGATTACTCCTATGCCTTTTCCCGCTCGGAAAAGTTTGATGTCATGAAAGCCGAAACCATCCTGCGCGATTTGTTCAAGGAAACGACAGGCCGCTCCATGAACCAGCTTCGTGAAACCCTCATGAAAAATGAAGAGGCCATCACCGATGATCATCGCCAGAAGGCTTATGAAAGTGCCTGCAATATTGGTGATCAGATGGAACAAGGCGACAAGCTCGCCTTTCATCGCGCTTTGGCTGAACAGGCACAAGGCTTGGCAGAAGAGCTGCACGTTACCGATGTTTCTGTCAAACGCATGATGGCAGAGACGTTTGAGGAAGCAGAAAACACCAAGCTTCATGATTGGGGCAAGGAACTGGATGAGCAACATTACCGCCCCCAGATCGAAGCCGCCAAGCAAGAACGCAAAGCAATCCAGGAAAAGAGCAAGGGCAAAACGAGAACACGTTCTCGCAGCAGAAGTTTTTCCCGCTCAGGTCCTCAATAAATATGGCCCCCAGTAGAAGAAAGGAAATATAGCAATGAAAAAAGACAAAATACCTATCCAAGACAAGCAAGCGCCTTCGGGCGCTTGCTCCCCGCAACAGGCGCTCAAGCTCGATTATGGTTTGTACGAAAAATATCTCGAAGATACCGATCTCACAGAAGAACAGAAACACGAATTCCTCGATACCCTGTGGAACATCATTGTCGCTTTGTTGATCTGGGCTTTGAGGTTCTCCCCCTCCAGCAAGCCACCTCAAAGTCATGTGGGCAAGATGCTGAAATCAGCAAGCTGATCGCCTCAAACCCTGAATATGTGCTAAATTCAAAAAACACATCCAATAAAAAAACGAAAAAACCAACAGATGATCCTATCAGTTCGTCTGGTCCGAGGATTCAAGAATGACACAAACAAAAAAAGAAATCCCCCAAGCTCAAAAAGCCATCATTTACTGCCGCGTTTCAAGCAAGAAGCAACGCGATGAAGGAAGCGGGCTTGATAGTCAGGAACATCGCTGCCGTGAATATGCTGAAGAAAAAGGCTATCAGGTAGCGGCAATGTTTCCTGATGACGTTTCTGGTGGCGGCGATTTTATGAATCGACCGGGCATGGTTGCCCTGCTGGCTTTTCTCGACGCCAGCCCCCATGAGAAGTACGTTGTCATTTTTGATGATCTCAAGCGTTATGCGAGGGATACGGAATTTCATCTCAAGCTCAAGCGAGAAATGATCCGCCGGAATGCGCGGCGCGAATGTTTGAATTTCAGATTTGAAGACTCGCCAGAAGGCAAATTCATTGAAACCATTTTTGCGGCACAAGGCGAACTTGAGCGTGAACAAAATGGCAGACAGGTACGTCAGAAAATGCAGGCACGCATGGAACAGGGCTTTTGGGTTTTTCATGCACCAGTCGGCTATTGCTACGCTTCTGGAAAACATGGCGGCAAGGAACTTGTTCGCAATGAGCCGCTAGCTTCAATCATTCAAGAGGCATTTGAAGGCTATGCCTGTGGTCGGTTTGATTCTCAGGTTGAAGTTAAAAGATTTTTTGAGTCCCAACCCGAATTTCCGCGTGGTCCGTCCGGCATAGTCAAACAACAGCGCGTCGCAGAAATTCTTACCCATCCTATCTATGCAGGGTACATAACGCACAAGAACTGGAAGATTAGCTGGGCGCAAGGACGCCATGAGCCACTTATCTCACTGGAGACGTTCGAAAAGGTTCAAGAACGCCGTAAGGGTGCTACGAAGGCTCCTGCACGTAAAAACCTCTCACTGGACTTCCCATTGAGGGGTTTCGTTCTTTGCCATGATTGCAACAAACCACTTACCGCCTGCTGGTCGACTGGCAAGCGCAAAAAATATCCCTATTATCTGTGCGATACGAAAGGCTGTGTTAGCTACCGCAAATCCATTCGCCGTGACAAGATTGAGGGAGAATTCGATGAAATTATTCGCAGTCTGCAACCAGCAAAAAACCTTTTCGAAGTGGCCAGAGCCATGTTCCGCGATGCTTGGGATCAACGTGCCGTGCAAGCAGAAAACCTTGTGATGACACTCAAACAAGATATGAAGCTGATCGAAAAGCAACTGGAAGAAATAATAGAGCGCATTATGAACACTTCAAACACAACGGTTATCTCCGCCTATGAAGCGAAAATCGAAAAACTGGAGATAAACAAACTCATTCTGGTCGAAAAACTGGCCAAAAGACCAACGCGACAGGACACCTTCGATCAATTTATCGAACACGCCATGGTATTTCTTGCAAACCCTTGAAATATATGGCGTTCAGGCAGTTTCATCTTAAAGAAAACAGTCCTCAGACTGGCCTTTTCCGAGCGCATTGCCTATTGCCGAAAAGAGGGTTATCGAACACCAAAAACATCCTTACCTTTCAAGGTGTTAGGGGATATTTCTACTGGAAAAAGAGAAATGGTGCGGCCGAGAAGACTCGAACTTCCACGAGCATAAGCTCACAGCGACCTCAACGCTGCGCGTCTACCAGTTCCGCCACGGCCGCACACTAACTGCAAGCCCGCCAAAAAATGACAAGCTGCGAGGCAGGCCGTAGGTGTATCAAAAAAATATCGAGGGAGCAAGCCCGCAATGAGCGCATCAACAATTAGATTTCGAGCCACTGCAAGACGGTGCTTTGCTACTGTTCGTTCTGCTCAAAATCACTGATTTCGACACAGATCTGCTGATCTTTGACAATCACCTGACCACTGGCAAAATGACTATTATTGGCCACGATTTCGACATCATCTGTGTCAGTATCATCGAGCATGATGACGGCACCGCGCCCCAACCGCAACAGCTGCGCGATTGGCATATTGGTGCGACCAAGAACAACTGACAGCTCAACTTCAATCTTATCAATAGCGCGCATGGGTTACCCTGGTTTATAGTGACAACTGACACCCCAAGCGCACCGCCTGTTCAAGGCTTTGCACATAACGGGTCAAGAAAATACCGTGCTGCGCACCTTTATGAAAGACGCACAGGCAATCTATGTAGGTTCAACATCTCGCAAGGAGGTTAGCGTTTGGTAAAGTCTTTACAACAATTTGCAAAACAATCTTCATTGCAAGCCCCGTTGCGCGCCGTGGACTGGTGCCAACTTGGCTCCAATGTGGCCTATGACATGACACTAAGCGAGATGGAGCGGGCCGTTGCCGCTATTCTCAGCCAAGAACAGGCCGAACAGGTCTGGTTGCTGGAACATCCCCCGCTTTATACAGCTGGCACCAGTGCCAAACGGGGGGATCTGCTGAGCGAACAGCGCTTTCCGGTGTTTGATGTGGGACGCGGCGGGCAATATACCTATCATGGCCCCGGCCAACGCATTTGTTATGTGATGCTTGATCTTAATCAACGAGGCCGCGATGTGCGGGCGCTGATCACCTCTTTAGAAGCCTGGGTGATCAAAACGCTTGCTCATTTTGGTGTCGTGGGGGAAATCAGGTCCGAGCGGGTTGGCGTCTGGGTAGCGAGGCCAGACAAGCCGCGCATCAATGGGCAGATATGTGAAGATAAAATCGCTGCTATTGGCATCCGTCTGCGCCGCTGGGTAAGTTTTCACGGCCTGTCGCTCAATGTGCGCCCTGATCTTGAACATTATGCGGGTATTGTGCCTTGCGGCATTGCGACAAAGGCCAGCGGGCATGGCGTCACCAGCCTGCATGATCTGGGCATGGATGTTTCGATGGAAGAGGTCGATGCGGCACTAAAAGCGGCCTTTATCGAGGTGTTTGGCTCACCGGTCAATGAGCATAAAAGCTAAGCCGTTGCACGGATCTCGAAACCATGTTGGTCATCAAGGTCGCCCCGCTCCAGCTCACTGATCACCACCTTGGCAACACTGGCCAGCATCGGCCCCTGCCCGCATTTTTTAATGATGTCATCAATGTCATCTGATGGGCCGGTGAACTGCGCCTCAACGCAGCCATCAAGCCGGTTACGCACCCAGCCCCTAAGGCCAAGTGCAATGGCTTTTTGCTTGGTCCAGTCGCGAAAACAGACGCCTTGCACACGGCCATTGATGATCACCAGAACGGTTCGCATCAGCTGGACGGGTCAAGATCAAAATCGAGGATGGCCATCTGGAAATTATAGCACAGGTCTTCATCTTCATCGTCGCGGTAAATGACGCCGACAAACTCATCATCTATATAAACTTCGGCCGAATCATCCTTTTGGGGCCGCGCCTTGATCTGCAAATCGTCGAGCTTGAACACGCCGCGCATATAAGTCTGGAGGCGTCCCAATTCTTCCTTCTTCATCAACATGATCCTTTTAGCGTTGAGTTTGCTTTTGTGCGGCGACCTTTGAACAAATAGCCTGCCCTATTTTCCCATCAGGTCTTTGCAACTATCCAAAGTGTGATCCATCGTCAACTCCGGCTCTTTACAATCCACAGCCCCTATCACCTTGGCCGGGACGCCTGCAACGGTAGTTTTGGGCGGCACATCTTTCAACACAACGCTACCAGCCGCAACCCGCGAGCCGCAGCCAATCTTGATATCGCCAAGAATTTTAGCGCCCGCCCCAATCAACACATGGTCGCCAATTTTTGGATGGCGGTCCCCTTTTGCCTTGCCCGTTCCCCCCAATGTGACATTGTGAAGAATAGACACATTATTACCGATCACCGCGGTTTCTCCAACGACAATGGCATGACCGTGATCAATGAACACCCCGCAGCCGATCTGAGCAGCTGGATGAATATCAATGCCGAAAATTCTCGATGACTGGCTCTGCAGATAGAAGGCAATATCCTTGCGCCCGCCCCGCCATAAAAGATGGGCCAGCCTTTGTGTTTGCAAAGCATGAAAGCCCTTGAAATACAACAGGGGCTCCACATAGCGCGAACAGGCCGGATCACGTTCAAATACCGCAGAAAGATCAGCGCGAAACGCATTGCCGAGCTGGGGGTTTTCCGACAGAACCTCATCAAATGTCTGGCGTAGCGAGCCGCGGTCAACATCCGATTGCTCAAGCTGTTGCGCAAGCCGGTGACAAACAGCCTGATCCAGCTGCTGATGATTGAGCACAGCGGCGAACACAAAGCTTGCAAGGGCCGGTTCACGGCTGGCAATTTCTTCAGCTTCTGTGCGCGCTTTTTGCCATATCGGGTCCAGCGGTTCCACATTGCCTTCTAGATCGGGGCCATGAAGATCAGATAGTGACTGTTTGCTCATGATGAACCTTTTTGATCGATCTGCTTGTTTTAAACACGATATATCGCGTGACTAGTATAGGGTATTTTCGATTGCGTGCTCTATACCAGTACACAATTTATAAGAAAACCGGTGCCCACTTTTCTGATTGTGCTCCATAACACCGCACAATTTATAAGAAAACCGGTGCCCACTTTTCTGATTGTGCTCCATAACACCGCACAATTTATAAGAAAACCGGTGCCCACTTTTCTGATTGTGCTCTAGATAGGGTTTCGATTGTTTTATTTCAATATGAGGATGAACCATCCAGATTGTCAATATCTGGCAATTTTGTGATGAAACAGGCGCTTAAACTCGAAGATTAGTTGCCATATCTGGTTGGTCGCCAGCTTCAGTATATTTTAACCATGAAATGGCAAAATGGGCTGAACACTATAAAGAACAATGGAACATCGCTGTAACTGTCTGGATAATCATGGCCAAGATTGCTTTTGACCAACTTCGCTTTGTCGTATGCGACGACAATGCTCATATGCGCCGGATATTGCGCACCATGTTGCGTGCCTTTGGTTCGCGCGAGATTTATGAAGCCGAAGAAGGCGCTTCAGGACTTGAGGCAGTCGAAGCTTATCAGCCTGACATTCTCATCACGGATATCAAAATGCCTATTTTTGATGGCATTGAACTAACGCGCATGATCCGCAATCCAGACGGCTTTTCGCAGGCCTATCTCCCCATCATCGTGCTCTCCGCCTATTCAGAAAAAAGCCAGGTGATCGCTGCCAGAGATGCGGGTGCCACAGACTTTATGTGCAAGCCCGTTTCCGCCTCGACCCTCTATGCCAAAATCGAGAGCATTTTGCAAAACCCTCGCCCTTATATACGCACCGCGACCTATTTTGGACCGGATCGGCGTCGTCAGGAAAGCTCGTTTTCAGGTGACGACAAACGAGTAGAAGACAGCGACCAATATATAACAATCCAGGACTGATCTTTTGATCAACGCCAAACCGATCTCAACCGCAAGGGGTGCACGAATGAACCAGGCACAAAACACACAGGTAAACTGGCCACAATACCGGGTCATTGAGGTCGAGAATACGCTTGGCGCCAAAGCACTCAAACCCGGCGATCCCCGCGAGGCCCTTGCCGCCGCAACAAAAAAAGCCGATGCCGCCGTCGAACAACTCTCCGTCGAATTCCCCGCATGGATGCAAGGTGAAAGCGACCGGCTGAACAAGATACGTCTTGAAATAACGCAAGAGGGATATACCGCCGAGCGGCTCGATCAGCTTTTTACCTGTGCCCATGATATCAAAGGCCAAGCTCCAACTTATGGTTACCCGGTCGCCGGCATTATTGGAAAATTGCTCGCCGATCTCATAGAAAAAGCACCGGCAGGCGTGCAAATCCCTCTCCCCGTCATTGATCAGCATGTGGACACCATCCGGGCCATTGTTCGCCAGAACCTCAAAGGCGATGGCAACAATCAGACCAACAATATCATCGAGGGCTTGCTCGTCCTTGATCATACCACATTGAAAAAAATGACCGCAAACGCTTCAGCTGCAGCGGCGGCCGAATAAGTTCAATTTCGCGAAGCCTCAATTCGTATCGCCGGACACCAGCATGCTCAAGATCATCATGGTGGGGAAGGCGGACAAGAAGCCGGCGATTGAAACAATCAATGTGGCCATGAACAGTGCCAGTCCACCTTGCTTTCGTGCCATGCTTTGAAGGGCAATCACTATGGCGACCAAAAACAAGCCAGCCACCAAAAGTACAAACAGCCAGAACGACCAAAAGGGAATGGGGGCACTGGATGCATGCTTGTAAAGACCATCCAATATACCAAAAGTAAACACGATGATAAGTGACAATAGCCAGGCGCAAAGCATATATTTCCAACCTCTGCCAAGTGCTGCAATATTGCTTTTGTGAATTTCATCCTCAGTCATGATGTAACTCCGTAATAAAGTTTTATTACAATAAGTTAATCATTGATTGTGGGGATCAACACCATCGCGAACATATCAAAATACACCATTCCCTATCATTGTGGGTCCAAAGTCAAAGCTCCGGTCCTTTGGGTGGGGTCTTGGCTGAGTTGTTCCCAAGCCCATGTTCGGTTTTTTCCCAATGGAATGGTTTGATCACATAGTGCACAAGCGCCCGAAAAGCTGCGAACGACATACACAACCAGTAAAGCGGCATAAAGGGCAATTGCCAATAAAGAGAACGGTAGCCGCGCTGCTTCAAGGTCGCAAAACCGAGCCAGATGGCCACGCCATATCCCAGAATAAAATTCCCAATGGCGAGGGTCCAGAAAACTGTCCCGAACGGACTATAGGGAGAGTTGAACAATTTACCGGTGGAGGCTTCATGGATCATGAACGCCAAAAACACAGGATGGATGACCAGGGAGAGAACCTGCGCCCCCAGAATGATCTGAAATCCTGCAAACCCGCGCGCCCCCAACTGCCGGAACAGCACCAGCGGGCGACGCATATGAACAAGATAGGTCTGCAACCAGCCTTTCAGCCAGCGCGTACGTTGACGCACCCAGTCGCGCGGACGACAGCACGCCTCTTCATAAGTAGTCGATCGCAAAATATTGCAGCAATATCCAAAACGCGCCAGACGAATACCAAGATCGGCATCCTCGGTGACATTGAACGCGTCCCAACCGCCTATCTCTCTCAGTATATGGGTGTTGAAATGATTGGAGGTGCCTCCTAGCGGCATGGGCAGTTCAAGGCGCTGCAAGACAGGCAGCAGGCCATCAAATAGCGCGGTATATTCAATCGTGAACTGGCGCGCCAGCCAGTTTTCTTGAGGATTATAATGATTGAGGCCGGCTTGCAGGCAGGCCAGCGGGCGCTCATCCCCCCCTTTTTGTTGCGTATCGGCAATCGCAAAAGCCGCCACTGCCTTGCGCAGCTGATCGGGTTGCGGCCGGTCTTCTGCATCGTAGACCACCACATAGTGTCCCCTTGCATTGGTCAGCGCGAAATTCAATGCCT
>JAJRQA010000055.1 GCA_024280475.1 Alphaproteobacteria bacterium | reverse complement strand
GAGTATGTTGTCGACTTCCTTCCCAAGGTGAAGCTGGAAATAATTGTCAATGATGAACTCCTCGACAAAGCGGTTGAAGCAATCAAGGAAGCTGCCCATACCGGGCGTATTGGAGATGGCAAGATTTTTATATCGACGATTGAAGAAGTCATTCGGATACGCACGGGAGAAACAGGTAGTGAAGCCGTATGATCTGTTTTCTGGCGAGCTTATCATCGCGCATTTTAATCGCGTTGGGTGGATGATTTGATGGGTGATGATGAGGAAGCCACCAAGCTTCAAGAACAGATAAAACATGTCCGCGAAAGCTTGCCCAAAGATAGCAAGACTGCCGAAGACAAAGCCTTTTACGAGAGTACTTTTAACAAGTTGACGGAGATTGCCGACCTTTTGTCAAATGATGAAGTTGGTCTTCCGAAAACTGGTAATCCAGCAAATGTGCTGGCAACACCTGCGGTGCCTGATGCCAGTGGAATAGAGGCAGTCACTGCTTCTGCATCAAGCTCAGCCGCGACAATGATTTCTGGTTCAGGTGAACCAGAAATAGTAAATAACACAAACCCGCAAGCATCAGAAAAGGGAACTAATATGTCAGATGCAAGTTCAATCCTTGCCCGTATCAAGGATGAGGAAATTAGATTTGTTGATCTTCGTTTCACCGACCCCAGAGGCAAGATGCAACATCTTACCATGGATATTGCCTTGATGGATGCTGAAGCATTCGCTGACGGTGTGCCTTTTGATGGGTCGTCCATCGCTGGTTGGAAGGCCATTAATGAAAGTGACATGCTGTTGATGCCGGTTCCAGAAACCGCACATATTGACCCATTCTATGGTCAAAAAACAATGGCGATCTTTTGCGATATTTTAGAGCCAAATACTGGCGAGCGCTATTCGCGTGATCCACGTGGCACTGCCCGCAAAGCAGAAGCCTATCTGGCAGCGACCGGTATTGGCGATCAGGCGTTCTTTGGTCCTGAACCTGAATTCTTCTTGTTTGACGATGTGCGGTTCAATTCAGATCCCTACAATACTGGCTTCAAGCTGGACGACGTCGAACTGCCAACCAACACTGGCCGTAAATTTGAAACCGGCAATATGGGCCATCGTCCCCGCACCAAGGGCGGCTATTTTCCCTGCAACCCTGTTGACAGCTGCCAGGACATCCGTTCTGAAATGCTCACGACCATGACATCCATGGGTGTTGAAACTGAAAAACATCATCATGAAGTTGCGTCGGCTCAGCACGAATTGGGTATGAAATTCGAGAGCCTGACAAGGTCTGCAGATAATGTTCAGATCTATAAATATGTCGTTCACAATGTCGCCGACACATATGGCAAGACGGCAACCTTTATGCCAAAGCCAGTCTTTGGCGATAACGGTACCGGCATGCATGTGCATCAGTCTATTTTCAAAGGCGGCGAACCCGTATTTGCTGGCAATATGTATGCAGATCTGTCCCAGGAATGTCTCTACTATATCGGTGGCATCTTGAAACACGCCAAATCACTGAA
Organism: Alphaproteobacteria bacterium; assembly: GCA_024280475.1. Classification (GTDB taxonomy): domain Bacteria; phylum Pseudomonadota; class Alphaproteobacteria; order Rhizobiales; family JAKIUO01; genus JAKIUO01. The sequence goes on along the minus strand of JAJRQA010000055.1, from coordinate 4,839 downwards.
CGCTTTTACCAACCCTTCTACCAATAGCTACAAGCGTTTGGTGCCAGGCTACGAAGCGCCGGTACTTCTGGCCTATTCAGCAAAGAACCGCTCTGCTTCATGCCGTATCCCGCATGTTGCCAATCCCAAGGGCAAGCGCATGGAAATCCGTTTCCCTGATCCAACTGCCAATCCCTATCTCTGTTTTGCTGCCATGCTGATGGCTGGCCTTGACGGAATTGAAAACAAGATCGATCCAGGTGAAGCCATGGACAAGGATCTGTATGATCTGCCACCCGCAGAACTTGCAAATATTCCTACTGTCTGCGGTAGTCTGCGTGAAGCTCTTGCAGCCGTAAATGCTGACAGAGCCTTCCTGACCAGAGGCGGCGTCTTCACCGATGAGCAGATCGACGATTATATCGAGCTCAAAAAGGAAGAGTGTGATCGCTACGACATGACCCCTCATCCTGTCGAATTCGACATGTATTACAGCGTCTAGCCGACAAATAGAACATTCATAAAAAGGGCGGTACCAGATGGTATCGCCCTTTTTTGGGTTTTGGGTTCAATGCTATTTGCCAACTCACAAAACTGTTGTAGTTTTATTTACATATCTAAAACGCGCGTGATGGAGAACACGAATGAGCGACCTCCCCCCCGAAAACGAATTTGACGTGGCCATTATTGGTGCTGGCGCGACTGGCCTCGCCGTTGCTTGCGCGATGGCTATGGAAGACCTGAAAATCATTTGCTTTGACAAGATGTTTGGTTTTGATGGCCAGGAAAAGGGGGATACCCGCACCATCGCACTGCTGCAAAACTCGGTCTATCTATTGCAAAACCTTGGGGTTTGGGACGATTGCGAACCCTTTGCCGAGCCCCTTAATATCATGAAAGTTGTGGATGATACTGGGCGTTTTCCACCTGTTCCCGATGCCTCATTTGATGCCAGTGAACTGGGTTCCGATCCTTTTGGCTACAATATTGCCAATGATCGTCTTGTCTCCATATTAGCGGAACATGCCCGTCACCACCCCAATATCACTTTATTTGATACGGACCATGTCGCAAGCATCGAAAATCTTGCCAAAAAGGCTGTGGTAACGCCGTTTGAGGGCCAGCCTGTCACAGCCTCGTTGGTCGTAGGTGCCGATGGAGCAAATTCTCTTGCTCGCCGAGCGGCAAAGATCACGACAACGGACTGGAAATATAATCAAACCGCGATGGCCTGCTGGTTCAGCCACAGCCAGCCTCACAACAATATCTCGACGGAATTCCATCGCACATCCGGTCCTTTGGTGCTTGTTCCCATGCAGGGTAACAAAAGCGGTCTCGTATGGGTAGAAACACCTGAAAAAGCTAGTCACCTGATGGCACTGGATGACATCAGCTTCAAAAAAAAGCTCAGCGCTGCTATACATGGCGAATTGGGCGAACTGATAGATCTTAGCAAGCGTTCTTCTTTCCCGCTGTCAGGGCAAGTTGCCAACAGCTTTGCAAAGGGGCGAACCGTGTTGGTTGGGCATGCCGCGCACGTTCTCCCCCCGATCGGTGCACAGGGTCTCAATCTTGGCCTGCGCGACGCCGCGATGATCGCAGATATTGCCTGCAAGGCCCATATGCGAGGTGATGACCCCGGAAGTATAGAAGTTATCTCGAAATATGACGAGTTGCGGCGCAGCGATATCATGAGCCGGACCTTCACGGTCGACTTTCTTAATCGCTCTTTGATACATGGCTGGTTCCCGCCCTTGCAGGCCACCAGAGCCATTGGTGTTCAATTGCTGAAACTTATCCCGCCACTACGAAAGGCCGTCATGCGCGAAGGCATAGCGCCGCAAATCAATCTACCGCCATTGATGCATTCACGCTAACGCTCCGCATTTTGGGCTATTTGATTGACATTGGATTCCATATTGGAAATGTTGATCCTATCTGTTCGCCTTCCTTAAATTGATCGAGGTATTGATGGCCCTTCTCACCCAGTTTCGCTATGGCGCTGAATATCTTGCCTTGCGCCTCGTTATTGGCACGGTAAGACTACTTCCCCTCGATATTGCCGTACCTATTTCCGCTGCGACCTGGCGCAAACTCGCCCCTAAGGGCAAGCGTCGTCATCAGCGTGCTCTTGATAATCTTGCCAAGGCCTTCCCAGACAAAACGGACGAAGAACGCGAACTGATCGCTCTTGACGCCTGGTCCAATCTTGGCCGGGTCATGGTCGAGACCATGCAGCTGGACCGCATTTTGAAGCAGCCCGACCGCATTGAAGTTCTCAACGGTGAAATTCTCGAACGATATCGCGATAAGATGGGACCACTTATCTGCTGCTCGCTTCATTCAGGCAATTGGGAGTTGGCAACGTGGCCTCTGGTGGTCGCCGATATCGAGTCCGCTGCTGTCTACAGACTTGTTTCAAACCCCTACGTGGATGCCTATTTGCGCAAGCAGCGGGCGCTACTGTATCCTGCGGGCATGTTTTCACGCGGTGCAGGGCGTATCAATCGCATGGGGGGTCACAATACGGCAAGGCAGATTGGCAGCCTCTTGCGCAATGGCGGACGCGTTGGCATGCTTGCCGATCTTTATGATCGGAGCGGCATCGAAGTGCCGTTTTTTGGTCACCCCGCCTCTTCCTCAAAATTTGCTGCCATGTTGGCCAGACGTCTTGGGTGCCGGATTTGGGTTGGTCGCTGCATACGTATTGGCACACAATCGCGTTTCAAGGTTGAGATGAAAGAGCTGCAAGTACCTTTCAGCAATGATAAAGAAGCCGATATTCGCGCAATTACAGCGGCCATGCAGAAACAGTTTGAGGAATGGATCACTGAGGTTCCTGAACAATGGATGTGGTCAAACCGCAAATGGTCCTGAGCCCGTTTTATATTCCATAGCAATTCAAACAATACAAAAAAGCCCCGATTTTACCCGTTTTAAATAGGGTAAAGTCGGAGCTCCATTCACATTGCGATCTTGTTATCTACTTTTTCTTTTGGGCTTCTCTTCTCTTTTTCATAGCTGCCAATTCAGCCTTTTGAAATTTCTGAACAAGCAAAATCTGCTGTTTGCGAACACCCGCAATGCGTTTTTGCCAGTTTTTGCCATCAGAAGGTTTTCCATCAAGAGCCTTGCCAAGCCCTTTGAGAGGGAATGCGCGCGGCATCTGTTTTTTGGTGTTCATGGCAACAACGGTGATTCGTTTGCCTTTTTTCAACTCAGCCATGAGCTCTTTAGTGGCCTTCGTTTGGGCAACACAGCTTGCTTGATCACAATAGACATAATTAAACTTATGAATTTTGTTTTTATCAATTTTGATAAAAACGCCCATCTTGATCGCCCATCTGGCGCCAATAAAGCGAATTGATTTCAAGGATTTCTTGGTTTTGGGGTCCTTGAATTCGACAGGAACGAGCCAAACATGTGGCAAGGTCACAATCAACGAATCACCCACACCTTCGATCTGTTCAATTGCAACTGGAGCATAGGGAACCAAATTGGAACCACCCAGCCCATCAATGCGCGTGACGCATACTTTGGGAACCTTTTTGGTTTTTACTGAACAAAGTTTCGTCCAGGGATTAAAAGCCTTGGCCGCGGCTTTTTGCTTCTTTTTGGCTGCATCTTGTGCAAAAGCTGGCGCACCATACGCACTGAGCGCCATGATTGCAGCAATCACAAAAGCGAAACCTTTACGGCCTCGCACTAGCCGTTTAGCGTTAGTTAGAGTTTTGGTCATTAAATTCAACCTTTCATTTCCCCCCGAAATTTTGTCGGGTTTTATTCTATGCCTCTTGGCAGTATACAAACCACCTGGTCCATTTAAACAAGCACCTCCTTCGAAGGCGGAGCTGTTAATATATAAGTGAAGTCAGGCGCATCCAAATAAGGCGAAGGCGTGGCAAACACCCCTCATTTGGACAAGCTATCAACAAAAACTCGCCGCCATAGCTATTTCGCGTGCGAACCGATGCCGAAATGTTGCCAAAAGAATACTCGATAATGTCTCTTGTTGATAGTCTTCGAATCAACCGACATGATAATCGCGATGTATGTAACCCCGTAGCCATCGATTGAAAAGAAATAGATAACGGCCTATGAAACCTTTTCCGCTCCTCACTCTTATTGCTGCGTTGATATACGGGCATGCAGGCATTTTCGCGCAAAGGGCGCTTGGCGCTCCCGCCCACGGTATCTCCATGCACGGCAATCTAAAACATAAACCCGGCTTCAAACATTTTGGCTTTGTAAACCCAGATGCCCCCAAGGGCGGCAAGTTGGTTTATGGAGCGATTGGCGGATTTGATAGTCTGAACCCCTTTATTGTACGCGGGCGCCCGGCACCTAACCTGCGAAATTACATATTTGAAAGCTTGATGACGCGCGCTTATGACGAACCGTTCTCGCTATATGGATTATTAGCCAAAACCATTGAAACGCCTGACGATCGAAGCTGGGTTGCCTTCAAAATCAACGAAAACGCACAGTTTTCAGATGGCATGCCAGTCACGGTTGATGATGTTATCCATTCTCATGCGCTGTTAAGAGACAAGGGGCGGCCCAATCATCGTTTTTACTACTCCAAGGTCATCAAGGTTGAAAAGATCGGCGAAGATACCGTCAAATTCACGTTCAAGCCTGAAGGTGATCGAGAGATGCCCTTGATCATGGGATTGATGCCCATTTTGCCAAAGCATATCTATTCCACTGATAGTTTTGAAAAAACCACCCTCAAGGCTCCCACCGGTAGCGGCCCTTATCTTGTTGATAAAATTGAAGCAGGATCCAGCATCTCCTTCAAGCGCAATCCAAATTATTGGGGACGAGACCTGGCCGTCAACAAGGGCCGGTATAATCTTG
>JAJRQA010000054.1 GCA_024280475.1 Alphaproteobacteria bacterium | reverse complement strand
TCCACTCAGCAGCATTGCCGTCAACAGCAATTGCAGTAGCTGATTTCGACGCTTTTAAAACCATTTCAGCTTGTGCTGGTATAGCCATTGCTGTGATTGACAGACTAAAACAGGTACCAATGAATGTTTTTGTTAGTTTCCCATACATTTTATGATGTTCTCCTGTGGAGTTCTTGTTGTGATTGATTTTGAACGCACAACAGATGCGGAGAAAGCCCATCACAAAATAGATGGCATCTCAACGAAACGCGTCTAATTATTTTGTAAGTAAAGTTTTAAAGTTAATTTTTATCTAACATTGTATTTTTCCAAATATAAACTGATGGAAGGATAGGTTTAGCCGCATTACATTCAATAATACGCATGTAATGTATGAAATATTCTAAAAGATGGTAGCTGTTATGCTTGACAGATAAGGGCGCTATTGGCACTTCCCTGGCCTTTAAGCACAGTGTTATCCATGACCGGTCTTGTAGAGGTCTTGGACATTTCCTTTTCTTGCGTCAACGGCAATAATTGCTGCGCTTGCGCGGGGCTTTATCCAGATGAAAATGGTCTTTGTGGGCGGCGTTGGCATCGGGACCGAGCACGGTGCCAAAATACTCGCAGGCGGATTCGTGCACGGCGTGCAGGAAGGCGCTTTTTTGTGATGGCTCACCTTCAGTGCTGTTCCAGTCTTTGAGTACCGAGATTTTCTCTCCTCCCTGCAATTCAAAATGCGCGATATCCAGTGCATTGGCATAGGCGTGCTCGCTGATGCGGGTATTGGTGTCCCCATAGCGGTTACGACACACATAGGACGAGACATTACGGATCTGGCGGACCTTTTTTCCAAAATGTTTGAGGGCCAGTGGTTGCACGGATTGCGAAAACCAGTTGGCGAGGTTGGCGGCCATTGGACAAGATGTGGTGGCGGCAGGGCGTATTGTGGCTGACCCGACAATGGGCATGAGAATAGGTGCCGGATTTCCGCACAGGCCTTTTCTGACCGGCGGCATTGGTTTGATTTTTATGCCGAGCGTCATGCATTGTGAGGTGGCGCTAGCAATGACAGCGTTTGACCAGTCATCCTCGACTATTTGCGAGGGGTGACGGCGCGGCTTGCGTACGGGCAATGGGGGCGCGGGTGGTAATATGACGGCGAGGCGGTGTTCTTTTGATAAATTAGTCTTTCCCTGTGGTGCAGGGAGGACGTCGCGGACCGCGGCAGGTTTATCGCGCAAAAGGTTGGGCTCGTCGCGCAGGCGTTGGAGCTGGTTGTTTTGCGGGCGGTTCCATCTGGTTGGGGTGATGCCTGCGCGCGGTGTTTTTGCTGCTTTGCTATAATCATTTGTGCGGGTTTCATTGTTCGTCAAAGGAGTTCGGCGCATTTTGGCAAGTTTTGTCCGTACGGTTTGTGCGGCTTTGCGTGCCTGCTTTTGCCCTTGAGGTTCCTGCAAGGTGAGGGTCTCGAGGAATTTTCCAGTTTCAGCAAAGCGTGGATTGCGGACCGGCAGGGGAGGCGGCGAGCTTGGTAGAGTGTCCTGGTGCAAGGGCAAGAATTCTTGATCGTCGTTTTTTTGCACACGATCTCTTTTGTGCCGTCTTCGTTTTTGAAATTTTCTTTGCAAAGATTGCAGGCCAGGAATGGAAAATTGCGGGCCCGCCATTGCTGGCGTCGTGGATGTTTCCAATAGGGTTGAGAAGAACGCCAGGGCTACTATGGGAAAACAATAGCGAACAAGGCCTGCTCGAAAACAGTTTTGGTTTGCTGCGAGATGTTGGTCTATGCAGTTCATACGTGACCTTGTATAGCTTTAGCACCCTGATTCTGTGCAGTGAAGACAAAAATTGAGGTCATAAATGGGCGATAAGCATCTCCTTGTCAAAAAGAACAATCGAGCAGGCCTGCTCACACTCAATCGATCAGGGGCTCTAAATGCTCTCTCTTATGAGATGTTTGAGCAATTGAGCGAGGCGCTTGAGCAATGGCAAGGTGATCCAGAAATCTATGGGGTCGTGCTCGATAGCGCAGCGGGCAACGTCTTTTGCGCTGGCGGAGATATCCGTGAAGTGCATGAGCGTGGCCTGCAAGATGCCAAGCTGGCGGCCGCATTTTTGTGCCGCGAATATGAATATAACTGGCAGCTTGATAGATTTACCAAACCCCATATCTCCTTGATGAACGGATTGGTGCTTGGTGGCGGTGTTGGCATTAGCCTTTATGGAACGCATCGGGTCGCCGGTACAAACTTCTCGCTCGCCATGCCTGAGACAGCCATTGGCTTCATACCAGACATTGGTGCCAGTTGGTTTTTGGGCCATTTGCCATATTCCACAGGGCTCTATCTGGCGCTGACCGGGCGCTCAATCAATCGGGCCGATGCTCATAAGCTTGGTCTTGTCACCCATTGTATCGATGAAAAGCATTTTCGCGACATCAAGCGGGCGATCAGCGAGGGACAACCTGTGGACACGCTCCTCGATGAACTTCATAAGGCCCCTGGCAAGGGGGATTTGCCCAAGCTTGCGAGCTGGATCGAGGCAGTGTTTTCCGCCTCAACCCTTGATGAAATATTTGCGCGGGCAAAGGCGCTTCAAGACAAGAGCGATGGCTGGTCGCTGCGCGTACTGGACGAGTTGCGCGAAAAATCCCCCACATCGCTTCATCTGGCGCTCGGGCTGTGGAAGAGGGGGCGAAAAATGAACCTGCAAGCTGCGCTACAAATGGAATATGGAGTGGTATGTAATCTGCTTCGACAAGAGGATTTTTATGAGGGTATTCGCGCCATGATACTCGACAAGGATAAATCTCCGCAATGGCAGCCGGACGTGATAACTGACGTATCGCCAACTCGCCTAGAAGCTCTTTTTGAGAATAATTGGGGAGAACTCAATCTGCCAAAAAGGAAAGTTATTGGCGAGTTAACTTCTCATTAACCAACAAGCTTAAACACCGGTTAGATTTTATTCACTATATTATCGGGAGTTGGCTTTTGTTTGCGTTGTTAGGGGTTTTGTTTTCATGACTATGGTTCTTGATCGGGTCTTGCCGGGTGATGAGGAGCTTGTACAAAGCGAGTATAAACCAGTATATCTGCAAATGTTGCGGCATATCGAGCGTTTGCACCGCTTGCTGCTCGACGTAATTCGCGATGAATTCGAGCGGGATGGGAAATGGGATATCAATGCCGTACAGGCTTTGCTGATATATAATATCGGCGACAACAAATTGACGGCTGGTGAATTGCGCGGCCGTGGTTTTTATCTCGGATCCAATGTTTCTTACAATCTCAAAAAACTGATCGCTGGGGGCTATATCGAGCAAAATCGCTCCACGCGTGATCGCCGCTCCATCTATATTCGTTTGACTGAAAAGGGGAAAGGCGTTTGTCAGAGTATCGACGAGCTGTATGATCGCCAGCTGCAAGCTGTAGAAGCGATTGGCGGACTGTCGCTCGAAGATTTGGCGAACATGAACCAGATGATGCAACGGCTGGAGCGTTTCTGGCATGACCAGATCAGATTCCAGCTTTAAGCCATGCGCGTTTTGCCCAATGTCTAAGTTTTGTTTTTAGATCTCACCTTTTTATCAATGTTGAAAAGCCCTGGTTTATCCGGGGCTTTTTGTGGTAGATATACAACTATCGCACGAGCTCGATGCCGATGCTTGTCGAGCGACCCTCAATTCGCCCCAATTGATAAACAATATCGTGAAGCAATATGCTTGAAAACTTGCGTAACTATGTGCGTTTTGGCATTGTGGATGAAAACTGGTCACATTGATGTGAAAGCCCCTTGCTGTGTATTGATATATAGTGGCCAGGCTGGCACATTGGGAAACATGCCAAGTTGAGACAGTTTGTTAACTACGCAAAAGTAGAATTCCTGATAATTGGCCAGATCGGTCATTTGGATTTGGATAGTAAACAATAAAAAACGGAGATCTTTGGGTGATGTCATTACGCAATATCATGGGTATAGTTGCAACAGGATTAACCCTTGTGGCATTTACTGGCATGGCTCACGCTGACGAAGGCACGGCCTGGATGAATTTCGGTGGTGAATACGGCAACACCGAAGATTGGAGCCAGCCCTATGATCGCAGTTTTGCTCGAAAATATGAATCACAGCCAGCGCGTGGTTATCCAACTGTGCAGCAGGAGAATATTGCGCCCCTGAAAGTGGCAATCAAACGATATGCCGCGATTGTTTCAAAAGGCGGATGGGGAACACTTCCCAAAAAGATCAAACTAAAAGTTGGTAATAGCGGTAAGCTGGTCGAAACATTGCGGGCCCGTTTGCAGATTACCGGCGATCTAAGAGTGACTGCCGGCTTTATAAAAACATTTGATTATTATGTTGAAAAGGCAGTAAAGCGCTTCCAAAAACGCCATGGACTGACCCCAACGGGATATGTCGATAAAACGACGGTCATGGCTCTCAATGTGCCAGCCAGTTCACGCTTGCGGCAATTGCGTATCAATCTGACAAGAGTGCAATCGCTGGTGCGTAAAAATTCCAAGAAATATGTATTCGTCAATATTGCAGCAGCGCAGATCGAAGCTGTTGAAAATGGGCAGGTTGTTTCGCGCCATTCCGGTGTGGTTGGGAAACTTGACCGCCAGACGCCCATATTGAGCAGTTCGGTTTCTACAGTTAGTTTCAATCCTTACTGGACCGTACCACCAACCGTGTTGCGCAAAGATCTCATTCCAAAGGCCCGCCAATATGCTAAGCGCGGTAAAGATATTCTTGCGGCCTACCGCATGAAGGCCTTCACCAGAAGTGGCAAAAGGCTTGATCCCGCAAGCATCAACTGGGAATCGAATGACGTTTATAATTATGTTTATCGGCAAGACCCTTGGGAAGATAACTCCATGGGATTTGTAAAAATCCACTTTCCCAATAAACACGCTGTTTTCCTTCACGACACGCCGTCCAAGAGCCTGTTTGGCCGCAACTACCGCGCCGATAGTTCTGGATGTGTGCGAGTACAAAATGTTTCGCAGCTTGTAGCCTGGATACTTAAAGACGATGGCTGGGACATTGATCGAGTTGCTGAGATCAAACGTTCAAAGGAAACTCTGTCAGTACGTAACAAGGCTCGTATTCCCTTGATGCTTGCTTATGTGACAGCTTGGTCGACCCCAGATGGCATGGTGCAGTTTCGCCGCGATCTTTATGGTCGCGATAATGTTGATGTAACAGCTTCCGCCTACTAGAGCATTTGCCAGCTATTATAAGGGTAGATCCGCGAATGCGGGAAATAGAACTCACATGATATTTGTCAATGCCACCTCCCATGGGGGGTGGTATTGTTGGTTTGTGATCTGCGTTCGCGAATGAGTGATAATGCCACATTTCGCCGTATTGCAATTATTACGATTTGCTATATCATTTTAGCACAAAGGCCATCAACCGGCCCAATTCCGTCGCTAGAACGGATGCAGAATAAAAGCAGCGTAAACTCAGTGAGGAAGACTTCATGGACTATGATGGGATGTTTGACAAGGCCATAGATGCTTTGAAGTCAGAGGGACGTTATCGTGAATTTGCGAATATCAGACGCAAATGCGGAGAGTTCCCGGTTGCCAGACATTACCCTTCGGACGGCCGTCCCAAATGCAGTGTAAAGGTCTGGTGTAGCAATGATTATCTTGGCATGGGACAAAATGATCTTGTTCTCAATGCGATGCATGAAGCCATCGATCGCGTTGGCGCTGGATCTGGTGGCACACGCAATATTGCGGGCACAACCCACTATCATGTGATGCTGGAAAAAGAACTCGCTGATCTGCATCAAAAAGATGCGGCTCTTTTGTTTACGTCGGGCTATGTGGCAAATGATGCCTCTCTTAGTACTCTTGTAAAATTGCTTCCCGGTCTGGTTATCCTGTCTGATGCGAAAAACCACGCCTCGATGATTGAGGGCATTCGTCACGGTGGCGGCGAGAAAAGGATCTGGCGCCACAATGATATCGCTCACCTGGAAGAATTTTTGCGCGAAATCCCCATTGACACTCCTAAATTAATCGCCTTTGAGAGCGTCTATTCGATGGATGGTGATATTGCCCCGATCGAAGAAATATGCGATCTCGCAAATAAATATAATGCCTTGACCTATATTGACGAAGTGCATGCTGTTGGCATGTATGGCGCACGCGGTGGCGGCGTTGCAGAACGCGAAGGTCTCATGGACCGCATCGATATCATTGAGGGCACATTAGCCAAGGCATTCGGCCTGATGGGCGGCTATATTGCAGCCAATACCAATATATGTGATGCCATTCGCTCCTATGCCTCTGGTTTCATTTTTACAACATCAGTTGCCCCCGCTATCGTTGCCGGTGCTTTGGCCAGTGTTCATCACCTTAAAAACTCCAGTGTGGAACGTGAGACCCAACAAGAGCGAGCCAGAACGCTCAAGAAACGCTTGGGCGATATTGGTCTGCCAGTACTAGAAAACCCTAGCCACATTGTTCCCGTTATGGTTGGTGATCCCGTCAAATGCAAGGCTCTAACGGATCAGTTACTTGAGCGCTACCGCATTTATGTGCAACCGATCAACTACCCAACTGTTGATGTTGGTAAAGAGCGGATCAGGTTGACACCTGGTCCAACACATTCAGATGCTGATATGGATTATCTGGTGAATGCTCTTTCAACCTTATGGAGCGAGATGGAACTTCACCGTGCCGCCTGACCATCGCAAAACAGCCAGGGGCGCAGCTGGCAATTGGGGAGAGGGCGACCTTGGCGAAGTCTATTTCGAATTCCGCCCGATTGGTAACTATATGCGTGTGAATGCCATTCATGCAGCTACTGGCTTTGAGACATTTGTACTAGGCCCATTAACCGCCAATCGAAGCGATTTGCAAATGCTGGCCTTGCGCAAACTCAAGACATCTCTTGCATCCAGATCCTAGGCCATTTCCAATATATCGATTATATTCTAGGTTGATTTGGCTAGGCCATGACTTTTCGCGTTTCAGGACTTATACTGTCTTTATGTCTATATGGGGAAAATTAACTGGAGCCGCGGCGGGGCTTGCTATTGGTGGACCGCTTGGTGCTCTGTTCGGCGGAGTAGCAGGTCATATCGCTGATCGTGTAACGGAACCTCCAGAGGATAAAGAACTACGTAATCAACTGGCTTTCACGGCCGGGGTGGTTGCACTTGGCGCCAAGATGGCAAAAGCCGACGGGCATGTCAGCAAAGATGAAATCATTGCGTTTCGCGAAGTTTTCAAGGTTGACGAGGCCGACAAAAAGAATGTGGCGTTATTGTTTAATCTGGCCAAACAGGATGTGGCTGGTTATGACGCTTATGCCAACCAGCTTGCTCAGACTTTTCGAGAGAAACCAGAGCTCCTTCGCGATGTGCTTGAAGGCTTGTTTCATATCGCTATGGCAGATGAGGTATTGCATCCTTCTGAAGAGCAGTTTTTGTTTGATGTTGCTCAACGATTTGGTATCGACAAGAACCAGTTCAGAAACATTAAATCGCGCTATGTGGTTTCCAATGATCAAGACCCCTACAATATTCTCGAAATTTCACATGATGTGAGTGATGAGAATTTAAAGAGCCATTACCGGGCGTTGGTCGTAGAGCATCATCCAGACCGGCTAGTAGCGCGAGGCGTTCCGGTTGAATTTATTGACATCGCCAACAAACGATTGGCAGCGATTAATGCCGCCTATGAGGACATCAAGCGCGAGCGAGGACTGTCGTAGTATGATTTGTTGATTGCTCCACGAAAAAAGGTGCCGCCAAAATTTGGACGGCACCCTTCAAATTTGAATGATCGCTTTTTATTATGCAGTACCTTGCAAACCAGCGGCCAGTTCACGGTTGATGGAAATCAACTCGTCAAGTTTGGCTGCTTCTGGTGCAGATTCGATATCCATCGTGTGCTTGAAAACAAATGTCCCCAGGCTTCCAACATCATTGCGGAGCTCAACGGGGAGGGCATTTTCAGGATCAGCAACGGCACTGGTCAAGAGTATCCAGAGTTGACGATTGAAATAAAGTGCGTTGGCGACATCACCCATATCTTGTGACCATTGTTCTTTGGCGGCCTGCAACTGATTTGCTGATTTCATCAATGCTGAGGCTTCTGCCTGACGAGGGTTCATGCCATTGACGGCGGTCTGTCCATAGGCTTGCGCTGCTGCATTTTGCATGTTTTTAGCTCCTTGGTAGTGGGTGCTGGATGAAAACAAGAGGTGCTGCTTTCAATCCATAAAGCACGACTGAAATTGTTATATGTGAGCAAAACTGATTCTCTTTAATTGATAATATATTCGACTTAACAGCGGGTTAAACAAAGTCCCATATCAATACAGATTTGTAGCTGGCAAATAGAAAAAGGCGGGTTCGAATGAACCCGCCTTCTCCAATATTTAAATTTTCGTCTCGGTCTAACGAAGGAAGGACAAAATCGCCTGGTCGTTCCGGTTTGCAATTCCCATTGTGGTGGTCGCAAGCTGCTGTGAAGTCTGCAGAGCGAGCATATTGGCACCCTCTTTATTGACATCAGCAAGAGTTAGATCGGAAGCACCTTTTTCAAGTGTATTGACCATCATGCTTGTGAAATCCTGACGAGTTTCAACAACTGACAGGCTTGAACCAAATTCTGAAGCCTGCTGACGAAGAGTTGTCAGGGAATCCTTGATCTGGGTAAGTGAAGCTTCGATATCAGTATCAGATTGGAAATCACCAGTAACTGTATCAAGCCCAAGGCCGCCGGCATCCAAAGTCACACCCTTGATTGTCAGGGAGTTTTCGCTGGAGCCGGTTTTCTCATTGAATACCACTTTCAAGTCATCGCCCTTCAGCAGGTTGATACCATTGAAGTCAGCGTCTTCAGCCAGGTCAGTGATCTGTGTGAGCAATTCATTAAACTGCTCTGCCAGTTTTTCACGAGTCCCGTTGGCGTCGGTCGTTGGAGCAGCAATTGAAATAGCTTCTGAAGTAGCATCAGATGCAACACCATCCGTCAGTGCCTGCTGAGCGGTCGTTACAGCAACACCAGCTGCGGTAGCTGCATCATCGTCAGCTTGTGCAGACACAACAGCAGCGTCAGAGGCTAAGGCAGCATCACGAGCTGCATCTGAAGTTCCCTTTGTTGCAAGGGTTGAGGCAACGAGCGCATCAGCTGGAGCATCAGCACCTGGACCACCAGCGGTCGTTTGAGCCACTACTGCAGCATCGTAAGCGGCATTATCAACAGCTGCGGTTGCACTTAGCGCTGTCGCGTCAGTGAGATCTGCCGTAACCTGAAGGGCAGCGGTATCAGTCAGCGCAGCAGTTGTATCTGCATCTGTTTTGGCTGTTTCAGCAGTCGTAACGGCGGCGATGAGTGTATCGATATTAGCGCCAGCTGCTCCCTGGACAGCAGTGCCAGCTGTTCCGTTCACAGTTGCTGTTGTGCCAAACAGATCTTGAAGGGTGTTATCGCTAGCACCATCATCAGCATCAGTTACTGACAGATCGAGAGAGGCGCCATCTTTTGCAGTGATTGACAGCTTGCCATCTGCAGTGACTTCGGCTTCGACTTTATCGGTCAGGCCTGAATTGATGCCATCAACAAGGTCTTTAACAGTGGTTGTTGCGCCAATTGTAACAGTCGTTGAACTGTCGACACCATCTTTGGAAGATTTGATCGTGATGCTGTCACCAACATCAAAACCAAGACCAGTACCACCAGCAAGCAATTCACTTTCACCGGCATTTTTGGTCGTTGATGTACCAAGAGCAGATCCACCGATGATGGATGCTTCTTTTTCACCAGTTGCGTCCTGCAGAGCCTGACGAGCAGTACCCTGGGCACTCTCAACGAGCTTGGTAATAGAAGTAAGCGCGTTGTCAGCTGCTTTGATTGTGTTGACGCCAGTATTCATACTGTCGAGAAGAGAGCTAAGATCGCCCGCGCGATTGTTCATGGCAGAAGCCGTGAAGAAGTTAGCAGGATTGTCAAGAGCACTATTAACGCGCTTGCCTGTGGCAAGACGGTTCTGTGTGTCTTCAATCATGCGTGTCGTGCTCTGAAGAGCCATCAGGTTTGAACGGACACCGTTCGAAATTGAGATATCACCCATTACATATACACCTTTTATCTATGGTGGTTTCATCCTGCTCCCTTTGAGCAGTTTCTTTAGTAATAGACTGTCAACCCTAAGGAAGAGTAAACGTGATCGGAATGAATGCGTGTGAGATTGATTAGTACAACCATTAAAATAAAAGATGTACCCTTAAGTCATTATAATAATTTTGGAAAAAGGAATTTAGATATTGAGTAGATTGACTCTGGAGAAGCGCCGTAAAGACCTTAAGGCGCGATGAGGATCTGTTGACAGCAAGTGTTATAGGGAAAATGGTTGAGGGTTTCTGGTGTTCAAACAAGAAACCCTCAACTAATCTTGAACTACGAAAGACAAGAGCGAATATCACTCTACAAACAAATGAGCACTGATTGGTCTTCAGTTTTTGTGCCTGTGTACACAACGCCAGAATAGAGGTGTACGATCACGAAAGCTGATGCTGAACAAGTCAGTGAAACCGTGGTACAGACAAACTATGCAAACGAGACTATAAAGAGCGATTGATTGAAACGGCGGATGGTCTTGCGGGAGTTGCTGTTGCCATTGCAGCAGTCCGACCATATGTTTCGGGGCCTTGTTTGGTGCTGCCTGCAGCATTTGATATGGTACGTAGTAAGTTTTCCGATATCGCTTTAACTGCACCAAGGGCGTCATGATTGATCCGCAGCGAACGCTGGAAAAGGGCGTGCTGATCTTTCAAAATGTCAATCTGCTCAGGGACTACTTGACTAATATAGGTTGCATTGGCATTGAGCGTCGTCATATCTCGCATCATGGTGGTGCTCAGCGAGGTCTTTCGTGCGATGAGTGAATTGAACTCCTGAGTGTCGCCTTTACGCAGTTGCTCTGTTTCGCGCTCAAGTACCGATATGAGTTCAGCTGTTGTCTGAAGCACGCGAGTGCACAAAGCTTCAGCCTGTTGCGGATGCTCCAGGATTGTTGGGGCATTTGTCATCTGGTCTTGATTTATCAGTTGTTCCATCATCATACTTTACCTTCCTGAATTGCCAGGATTTCTCGATATACCTCGTCTGCAATGCCGATACCGCCGGTTTTGGCCATATCTTTTGCATACTCACCAAGCAATACTGATCGAAACT
>JAJRQA010000053.1 GCA_024280475.1 Alphaproteobacteria bacterium | reverse complement strand
CTGAAATCCAATAATTCAGATGAGCAGCCTGTCGTGGGGAGGAAATCAATTCTGTCAGCATTGACACACGGCCGTGCTCGTGCGGTAGAGTATCACAAAAGGTCTATCGGGGTTATTTCGTCGGAGTAGAGCATGTTTAGTATCGTCTATTGGCAAGTTTTGGTAAAACGTTCAAGAATTTTGACTGTCGCCGTGCTGTTGCTCGGCTCGCAGCTTGTCTGGACCACCACTGCACATGCAGTTTGTGAGGAGCTAATCTCACAGTTGTTTAGCCGGACGTTTGACCTTCGAGAAGCTTCCAGGGGCTGCCGCAAGCATATCGAGAAGAATGTACGGGCGCATGCCTCTGCAGCCGCCCTCATTGAGGTCTGCAGAAAAAGGAAGAATTACAGCGCTCGCTACAAGAACAGCGTTTATAGAGTAGCGCGCAGATGTGTTGAGAAACAAAGCGCCAATTGGCTGGTGCGGAAATACAATCGCACCCGGGTCGAACAGTTAAAGCTGTTGAAGGCCAAAGCTGAAATGTCAGCCAATGCCTTCTGTAAGCAAAGAGACGTCGTCACCTATCTGAAAATAACCGAAAAAGCACTGTCTAAGACCCTGTCCGATGCTAGAAGCAAATGTTATTGAGCTGCGTGTAGCCCGCAAAAAAAAACCGATCTACCGTGCTCGCCGATTGGGATCGAAGCTTTTCACCATCGTCTTTGTGATGCTCTATGGTGCGGGATGCCGAGCGCGGTCTTTGGGCAGGCCGGCGAAAAGCAATTCAGCAGATAATGCCAACCGCTATCGATCATAACCCAGGTCCACACCCCAACAGAAAAACTGTTTTTTGCATTTGTGGTATTGCCAACACTTGGGATGAAGGAGACACTGGCGACAAATGAATGGTGTGGGGAGTGACATGGTGAAAATAGCTGAACATATTGCAAACGAGATCAATGCACGGGTCGCGCAGGTAAATGCTGCCATCGAGATGCTTGATGAAGGGGCGAGCGTCCCCTTTATTGCCCGCTACAGGAAAGAGCTCACCGGCGGGTTGGATGATGAGCAGTTACGGACTCTTGAAGAGCGGCTGGTTTTTCTGCGCGATCTTGAAAAGCGCCGGGTAAGCATCCTTGAGACCATCGACAAACAGGGCAAGCTCGACGCACCCTTAAGATCGAAAATCGAGGCCGCGCAAAACCGCACGGAACTTGAAGATCTATATCTTCCCTATCGCGTCAAGCGGCGCACCAAGGCACAGATTGCCCGTGAAGCGGGATTGGAGCCTCTGGCGCTCAAACTGCTCAAAAACCCCGCACTGTCACCGGCGCGCGAGGCTGAGGCGTTTTTATCCCGCGAACATGATATACACGATAGTGAGACCGCCCTCGAAGGGGCATCGGAAATCCTCATTGAAAAAATGGCCGAAAATGCCGACCTGCTGGGTGTGTTGCGCCAGAAAATGGCGCGCAATGGCCGCCTGACGACAAAACTCAAAAAGGGCAAAAGGCAAGAGGGGCAGAAATTCGCCGACTATTTCGATTTCTCACAAAATTTTAAAAACATCCCTTCCCATCGGGTTCTGGCCATGTTGCGCGGAGCCCATGAGAAGGTTTTGTCTATTGGACTTGATTTAGACGTGGAACGAGGTCAACTGCATCCGTGCGAGTTGAGTATCAATCACCATTTCAATATAAGAGATGAGAGGCGACCGGGCGACGCCTTCCTTCGCGACACCGTGCACAAGGCCTGGGGTTCAAAACTCAAACGCAAGCTTGTCACTGAACTTATGACCCAATTGCGTGAACAGGCCGAAGTCGAGGCAATATCCGTTTTCTCCACCAATCTGAAAGATTTGTTGCTGGCGGCTCCCGCCGGGCCAAGGACAGTCCTCGGGCTTGATCCAGGTTTTCGCTCCGGCGTTAAAGTGGCGGTGGTCGATCAGACTGGCAAGCTGCTGGCAACCGATACTATCTACCCTCATCAGCCACAAAACCAGTGGGATCGGGCATTAGCTTTGCTTGGCACAATGGTCAAAAAACACAAGGTGGAGATCATCGCCGTTGGCAATGGCACGGCGTCGCGTGAGACAGACAGATTGGCGTCAGACCTCATAAAAGCATTGCCTACATGCAAGCTGACCAAGGTTATGGTGTCCGAAGCCGGAGCCTCGGTTTATTCCGCCTCAAAGCTGGCATCGGACGAGTTTCCCAACCTTGATGTGTCGCTGCGCGGCACGATTTCCATTGCGCGGCGCTTGCAGGATCCGCTGGCCGAGCTGGTCAAGATCGAGCCTAAATCCATCGGTGTCGGTCAATATCAGCACGATGTTGACCAAAGCGCGCTGGCCCGTTCACTGGATGCGGCGGTTGAAGATTGCGTCAACAAGGTCGGCGTTGATGTCAATATGGCCTCCGCAGCGCTGCTGACACATGTCTCCGGGCTGAACCAGACGCTCGCCTCGAACATTGTCGACTACCGCGATAAAAACGGGCCGTTCAAATCACGCGCCGCTTTAAAGAAAGTGCCGCGCCTTGGCCCCAAGGCGTTTGAGCAGGGCGTCGGGTTCTTGCGCATTAATGGTGGCAAAAATCCCCTCGATGGCTCCGGCGTTCACCCCGAGGCCTATGAACTGGTGGAGCGCATTGCCAAGACCAAAGGCCGCAGCATTAATAGTATGGTTGGCGATACAAGCTTTTTGAAAACAGTGCAGCCCGGGGACTTTGCCAATGACCGGTTCGGCATGCCGACGATCAGCGATATACTTCGCGAGCTGGAAAAGCCGGGACGAGATCCGCGCCCAAGTTTCAAGGCTGCGCAATTCGCCGATGGCGTCGAGAAAATATCCGATGTCAAGCCGGGCATGCGTTTGCAGGGCGTTGTCACCAATGTCACAAACTTCGGTGCCTTTGTCGATATTGGCGTTCATCAGGACGGTCTCGTACATATCTCCCATCTCGCGGATCAATTCGTCAAAGATCCCCACGAAGTCGTCAAGGCTGGCGATGTCGTCAATATCCGTGTGCT
>JAJRQA010000052.1 GCA_024280475.1 Alphaproteobacteria bacterium | reverse complement strand
AGCAATGTTGTTCTGCAAAGAAGCAACATTTTTGTGCTCGTCGCCCACCGTTTTTTTGATAATCGTCAATGCGCGTTTGTAGAGTGGTTCCGCCTCAGCATAGCGTTCCTGCTCGAAATAAAGAGCCCCAAGGTTGTTCAGCGACGTTGCCATCGATTTATGTTCGGTACCGAGAGCTTTTTCACGGATCAACAAAGCACGTTTATGGAGAGCTTCCGCATCGGCATATCGACCCAGCTTCATATAAAGAGAAGCAAGATTATCCAATGTTATCGCTACTTCTGTGTGCTCCTTGCCCGGCGTTTTTTCATGGATTTCTAACGCGCGTTTATAGAGAGGTTCGGCGTCGACATAGCGTCCCTGATCAACATAGAGCAAAGCGAGATTGTTCAGCACCAGACTTACATCCTTGTGATTGGCCCCCAGGGTTTTTTCACGAATAGCCAGCGCACGCTTATGGAGCCGTTCTGCCTCTGCATGTCGGGCAAGGAACGCATAGAGCGAAGCAAGGTTGTCCAATACACTAGCGACCGAGGGGTGCTCGGCACCCAAAGCTTTTTTATTGATCGCTAGAGCGCGCTTGTAGAGGGATTCGGCGTCAACATAGCGCCCCTGCTCCTTATAAACAAAGGCTAGGTTGTTTAGTGTGCTGCCCACATCCAAGTGGTCAGAGCCAAGGGCTTTTTCACGAATAGCTAGCGCGCGCACATATAACGGTTCAGCGTCCTCATAGCGCTCATGAATGCGATAAAAATCGGCAAAGTTTTGCAGCGTAATCGCGACAAGGATGCTATCAGCATCCAGATCTTTATTATAGACTGCCAAAGCCCGCTTGTAGAGGGGTTCGGCTTCAGCGTTACGCCCCTGTTTCTGATAAAGCAAAGCGAGGTTGTTCAGCATAACAGCAAACCATGCCTTGCCCTCATGCGTCTTCCCAAAGATCGCTAAAGCGCGCTTGTAGAAGGGTTCGGCTTCCGCATAGCGCTTCTGCTTGTCAAAGAACCTAGCGAGGTTTTTAAGCGAAATTGCTACTTTAAAGTGTTCAGGGCCGAGGCCTATTTCAAAAATTTCTACTACGCGTTTGTAGAGTGGTTCGGCATCATTGAACTTCTCAGATATCCGAAGCATATTTGCGTAAGTATAGAGAAAGCTCGCAAAATCCTCCAACTCCTTCTGGTCGAGTTTGGCAACCCCGAAGTTCTCATAAATGTCGATGATGCGTTGATAGGCCTCAGTTGTTTTTTTATCCTTTTTATGCTTATAGAGTTGCGCTTTTGTGCCCAGAATATATGCGAAGTCTGGATGTTCTTCGCCCTTGATCTCAGAGATGATGGCAAGGGCGCGAGTGAGAAGTTTTTCCTTCTCCGCGTCGGCTTTCCCGGTCCAGAGATACAGGGAAAAAACTGTGTCCAGCGCCATGGCCGTTTCACGCGAGACCTTGCCAAATTGCGTCTCGGCCCGCGTCACGGCGCGTTTGGCGACCTCAATCGCCTGTTCGGATTTACCCTCACCGTGAAGCTTCATTGCCTTCGCATTGAGCGCCGATAGGTCAACAGGGTTTGTCTCCTGGGCGTCAGCGGGAAACGACAGTACCAAGGCAAGCACACACAATATGATAAATTTCCGCATCCCCCGAACCAACATTGCTAAACTCCAATATTGCAAAGCTCCATCTATAAATTATCATAGCTCCGTCTGGGCGCTTTTGGCGAGCGAAAATATAGGTCTCTGTGGGCACACCGCAGGTCAGCTTACGGGATTGATCCTTTACCAAAAAAATATCATTGTTTATATGTTGTATTGATCGACAGTATATTCGAAATTATTGCAAATTATATCTTATCCGCTATTCTAAAAATCAATGATGTAACATTGAACAATTGGGCATGATGCGGAAAAACTTAAAAGGTGATGATAGATGCTTGCGAAACTGATGCCTAGCCTCATGAAATTGATAGAAGAAGGCGAGGTTGTTTTATCCAGGTTAAGGAATATGGCGAAAGATGATATGGCCCAAGCCAGCATGGAATCAATCGCAAAACAAGGTGTTAGAAAGATTTTCCCCCAACTGGAGAAAGCAGGGAAAATTGAGCAGGCGATTGCTGACGAGTTAGCATCCCTCGGCTCCAATTATGCCTACATTTATTTACAGAACCATGAACATCATGCATCTATTCGTACACCCAATATGACTAACCGCGAGTACGTGAATTCATTGGGAGAGGAATTCTGGAGCGACGCCGTACAAGTCATTCATGGTCGCGTCAAATCCGGTGTCTACGATATACTCATCGGGAAGGCCGTACTCGACAGCGAAATCTTGATGAAAAGTTATTTTTTAGTTGGCTTCGATTACTCGTTCAGTCACTACAATTAGTATGCGGTATATTAATCCTGCGTCTAAATAAACCACAAGACGTTTATGAGATTGCCATGCCGCTTACTATCTTTCTTCTGGGGCGTTCTGATCTTCTGTTATGTGTAACAAAGCCGCCTTCAGACAAAAGCTGCGCGCCTTGGATCATTACTTCTCCTTCTGGCACTTATTCACCATTTACCGATCCGTACGAACTCGGGAAGTTTTAGTTCTATAGCGGACGTTTTAAAATGATTCTCCGTCCACAAAATGGGCTGGGTGCCCCTACTCTGCCCTCCGATCAGAAAAGCACCCTGATCTGGTCCAGCGCTATGGCTAACGTGGCCTCATCAAGATCGCGAGCGATAGCCTGCAATTGTGCCATCATACGTTCTTTTTCGATGCCCTGTTCTGGCCCACCGAAGTCGAAGAAATCGCGGATCGGCACTTCCAGCTTTTCACTGAAACGCTCCAACGTCTCTAAACTTGGCAGACTCAAACCTCGTTCAAGGTTTGAAATAGCGTCAACCGACCGGTTCACCAGCCCGGCCAACTGATCCTGCGTCAGCCTCTTTTGTTTTCGAATTGCTTTGATCGGCAGACCCAGCCTCTTTTTTTATCCACGGCCAAGATTATGCCTGCAGAT
This sequence comes from Alphaproteobacteria bacterium, assembly GCA_024280475.1. GTDB lineage: Bacteria > Pseudomonadota > Alphaproteobacteria > Rhizobiales > JAKIUO01 > JAKIUO01. The sequence goes on along the minus strand of JAJRQA010000052.1, from coordinate 2,708 downwards.
TTTTTCATGACACCGAGTCAACACAGTCAAAGAATCAGTAGTATGTTACGACTTTTTGCAAATAAACGTACCGGTAGAACAATTGCCCGAAAGCCTGATTGTGAAAGGAACTGACCCCATGACACAGAACCACTCTTTGGGACGCTCACTGGAGCTTTTCTTCATTGATGGTAAGCCAGATAGCATGTTGACAGCCGAGATGTATGATTGGCTAGGCCGCATTTTGATAACCCCGCGCACCCATATCAAAGAAGCCCTCAAACGCCCAGAGGCCGCTCACACAGGCGTCTACATACTTCTCGGAGAGAATGACGGGCAAGATCTCAACTATATTGGCGAAGGCGAGATTATCGGTGCTCGCATTTCCAGCCATGTCAAAAACAAAGACTGGTGGAACACGGCGGTTTTGATTCCCTCATCAGCCAACAATCTCAACAAGGCGCATGCAAAATATCTGGAATCCCGCCTGATTGAAGAAGCAACTGCAGCCAATCGAACCGCACTCGACAATAGTGCAACTCCGGCCCTCCCCGGTCTTTCCGAAGCCGACCAGATGAAGATGGAAGTATTTTTGCAAAACCTCTTTATAGTGCTACCTGCCCTTCGCATCGATTGCTTCGTTAAAAGCACCCGTACACTCGAAGCAAGTAGCCAGGACGAAGGGCAGACATTTGAATTAACTGCACCAAAGCACGGTATTCATGCAATGGCACAACTGGAGAATGGAGAATTTGTTGTTCTGGAGGGCTCAGTCCTCCGAAGTGGCTGGGAAGGTCGCGGGTCGGAAAACAGCTCTTATGCCAAGCTGTATGGGCAGATAGCCCAGATGGGGATTTTGCAGGAAAAAGACGGCAACCGCGTCTTTTCGCAAAACTATGCTTTCAAAAGCCCCAGCGCCGCTGCCTCTGTCGTCACCGGTCGTGCGGCAAACGGTGCAACGGAATGGAAAGTCAAAGACCCAGCCAAACCTACAAGCAGTGGGAGGCGGCTCAGCTATAGAGCAGACGGCATTCAGCCTTGTTCCGATTTACGGCCTGTCTCATTGCATGGTTCTATCTCGTGAGGGTACAGAGTTAAGAGCAGGCCACCGCCATCATTGAACTGGAAAAATTCAACCTCATAGCCCTCCCCCTTATTGTAGACCATTACAATCGTGCCGCAGTCGCCTACGACGAGACGCACTTTGGGCTTGTCGACGGTCAATGCGACAGGATCAAGTTCTTCGAATTTCATTTTTTACTTCCATTAAATCAATGGGGATTTTTCAGCCCCCCAAAAAACGTCGTCCAGCTAATGTCGAGGCAAACTACAAATAGGCCCCTGTTAGTGAAGCGTGGCACCCCTTGTTGCCTGGCGTTCAGCGATACGGCGGATTGTATCACGCTCAGCAACCGTCATTTCATCGAGGTCCTGGGCGGTAAGTCCAAGGTTAGTTTTTATTGGCTCGCCATCCGCGTCGACAATTATCGTTTTTGTAACAACCGGCGCATTCAAACCAAATAGCTTCGCTTGCTGCTTGAGAGCTTTTAAAGCTTGGCCCAGCGCAGAAACACTTCCCCTGTGCCCCAGCGCCATTGACAGCCGAAAGACTTCTTCCAGGCGTGCACTATGTAAATCCCGAAGCTCTTTTACCTCAGCAGCAGGTATTCGGCTAATAGCGCGTTGATAAGCTCGCCAGACAGTACTCACATTGTCGCCGGTGCTTTGAGCAATTCTGTCCAAAGGCACCCCATTCCGGCGCAATTGAACGACCTTTGCCTCAAACTCTGCCAGTTCTATTTTCGTTCTTCTTTTCCCATTTGCCATTTGTTTTTTGCGTATGTATTGCGCATAATTTACGCAACTACTCTAAAACGCTCCTCTGATTATTCGTTGAATATTCTGCCATCATCTGCCAAGGCACCTGACCCGTTTGGGCGTTGGAAGTTTTACCTACCTGTTTCAAAAACCAATTTCAACAGGTCCCCTCCAACTTGGCCATTTCCATGCTCACGGGGTTTACGGTATTTACGGGGTTTGTTTCTGGCTAATCCTGAATCGTCGAAATGAATCCATCATCAATTTCATATTGACCCAGATTAAATACCGTAAATACCGTAAACCCCGCTTTGATCACCCACCCCGAGCAAGCAGGGTGGGGTATTAAAATCACCGGTGAAATTCGTCGTACTCGCCATTGCCGTTCACATTTTGGGTCATGATGTCTGCCACAACGCTGCCAACTTCCTTGATGGCGTCACTGCCGGAGAAACTACCTACCTGCGACATCAGCTGCTCTGAAATGTCATAGTAATCATCCAGTGTCGGGTTTTCTTTCGTGGATTTTGAATTCTCAAGAACCGGCTTCACCTTGTCGATTTGGGCAAGCAGTTTACTGGCATCACACACAACCTTTTTAAGGCTGGCCTGCAAACGATCGATTTCGCTTCTCGTCATATCGAATAGTTCTTCATTTTTTCTGCCAAAATTTGACATACATTAATCTCCATATACTTGTTAAGTACCGGAGTAACCTATTGTCATCCAGTCACCTGTTGCAGCAAACAAACGGTTGCCACTTCGAGCGTTTAAGGAGTGCCCGCACTCCAATTGGATCAGGCAGATCCAAATACCAAAATCGGACAACCAGAGCCAAATCGTGACGAAAGTGACGGTATTCTCAGGAGTTCAATCCATGTGTAGAGAAACAAAAACTCAAAACATTTTTT
>JAJRQA010000051.1 GCA_024280475.1 Alphaproteobacteria bacterium | reverse complement strand
GTCTCGACTTCGCTCGAATAATTCTTCGCCATCACGCAAACCTTTTACTGTGAACAAAATCCGGCTTTTAAAGCATTATATCGCCGCCGGTAACGAGCAGATTGTCGCCCGTCACGAAGTCGGCATAAGGAGAGGCGAGGAACAAAACGGCTTTGGCAACATCATCAACGGTGGCCATACGGCGCAAAGGCGTATGCGAAACCATCATTTGCCGAATACGGTCCGGTACATTGGAGGTGAGATCTGTATCCACCATAGTGGGGGACACCATATTCACCGTCACGCCAGATGGTCCAAGTTCTTGCGCCAGGTTCTTGCTCATGCCAAGCAGCGCCGATTTGGCGCTCACATAGGGTAGCCAGTTATGGGCAGTTCGGCCAAGCACCGCCGAGGTCAGCACGTTGACAATCTTGCCTTTGCTTTCCTTGAGATGAGGCAGGGCCGCTTGTATGGCATTAAAGCTGGAGCCGACAATGTTTTCATAGGCGAATTGCATGTCGCTCCATTGGAGATCTTTGAAACCAGAAGAAAGGATCTTTGGTCCTGCATTATTAATCAATATGTCGAGATCGCCCGCAGCCATCACCGCTTCAACCATTTTGGTGACTTCATCCATATTGGTGACGTCACATTTGACGATATCAGCCGAGCCGCCCCGTTCCTTGATTTCGCTGGCCAGGTCTTTGGCGGCTTGTTCTGATCGATGATAATTGATCCAGACACTGGCACCGTGATCCGCAAGAGTGAGCGCGATGGCGCGCCCAATGCCCCTTGAAGCGCCGGTTACCAAGGCGGTTTTACCGCTTAAAAGTTCGCTCATGCTTGTCGTCACTCCTTTAACAGGGGCTGGTTTTGTTTCTTTTATGCGCAAAACATTGGCCTTGGCGACGCCGCGCAGGACCACATCATTATTTTGCGTGGTGATGACCGTGTCCATGGTGATGGTACGGGTGACTTTATCGACTTTGGTGATGGTGCCGCGCGCCTCCACCGTATCGCCGATAAAGACGGGGGCCGTAAATTCGATGGTTTGCGAGAGATAAAGGGCCTCGCGGCCTGGTATTTTCATGCCTACAAGGGTCGATAATAGGCTGGCATGCAGAAATCCATGCACGACGCGCTGGGAAAATTTCGTACGTGCAGCGAACTCGTCATCCATGTGCAGCGGGTTTTGGTCCCCCGACAGACTGGCGAAGGTCTCCACATCCTTTGCAGTAATGGTGCGTATGACACTATCACTATAGCCGACTTTCAGCTCAGTAAGCCTGTCTACTGCGGCATTATTACTTGTTTTGGATGATTGAGACTTGTTATCGTGTGTCATTATGTCTCTTCATTGTCTTATTGCTTGTAACTGACTGTAAATTACCACATTAAGTGTTGACTTTTCTGCCTGCTGTTTAATAACAGAGGCAAATCATGCTACTTGATTGTAACCAAACAGTCCGGTTGTCAGAACGTTATATTTTGCGGGTGACTTAAGGTCAATTATTTGGCTTGGTTACCGTAAAGAGACTAACTGGTACGGATTGGCGAGAAACTGGCATATAACGCAAACAGAATGGCTGATCGAGCTGTTAAAACTGGTCAGTCATTAATAGGGTAAGTGCAGGGAGAACCTTGATGAGTTCAACATTTGATACGGTTGCCGATATTATTTCAGATATTGGTGATGTCGAGCGCGAAAAAATTACACCGGACAGTCATGTCATTAGCGATCTTGAAATTGATAGCCTCGATTTTCTTGATGTGGCGTTTTCCATCGATAAGGAATTCGACATCAAAGTGCCGGTTGAAGACTGGATGACCGAGATCAATGACGGCAATGCCGACGCTGAAGATTATTTCAGAATGAAAAATCTGTGCGCCAAGATTGACGAATTGAAAAAAGAAAAAGCTGCGTAAGTTGTTCCAGGTGCATTGCCTGGAGAATATATACGTTAGTTAGCAAGTCAGTCAAAGGTCACTACATCATGCGTCTTGAGTATTTTGAGATGATTGACCGCGTTGAGAGCATTGATCTTGATGCCGGTAAAATATCCGTTCATGCCTATGTGCCCAAAGACAGCACGGTGTTCGAGGGACATTTCCCCGGACATCCCCTGGTACCGGGTGTATTGCTGATCGAGGCCATGGCGCAAGCGGCTGGCTATCTTATTCTCGCCAACGAGAAATTCGAACGCATGACCTTTTTGGCCGCCGTCAAGGAAGCCAAATTACGCACCTTTGTGCTGCCCGAAACGGCCCTTATCGTCACCTCGGAAATCGAGCATGACGGGTCTGGCTATACAATGAGCAAAACGGCGATTACTGCCGATGGCAAAAAGATCTGCAATGCCAGATTAACCCATCGCACCTTGCCGTTTGAAAATGACGACCTCAAAGGCCATGTGCTGGAGCGTGCCCGCGTCACAGGGCTTTTGCCAGAGGGCTAGGGTCTGTATACAAGGTGGCGAGCCTCCAGACAACAAGTGTCATCCCCGTGCAGACGGGGATCCATATTCCAGAGACCTGTCAATTTGAAATGACCCTTTTGACCAGGGAACCTGGAGACCGACCTGTTTTCAACTGCCAACGCTGCGGCGTATGGATCCCCGCCTTCGCGGGGATGACAGATTGAGGGCTGGCGGGGTTTGTTGGGCGGGATTGACAAGAGGATGGCGGGACGCATGGCAGCAACCAAAAACAATGATCATGAAGTCTGGATCACCGGCATAGGAATTATTTCCTCTCTTGGCGAAGGGCTCGACGCGCACTGGCAGGCGCTCACTGCAAACAATCCCAAACCGGTTGTCGATGAAAAGAGTTTCGCGCCTTATCCCATCCATCCCCTATGCGAGATTGATTTCTCAAAACAGATCCCCAAACGCGGCGATCTGCGCCAGATGGAAGACTGGCAGCGCATCGGTACTTATGCCGCCGGACTGGCGCTCGATGATGCGGGCATCAAGGGCGATGAAGAGCTGCTGGCCAAATGTCATATCATCGCGGCGGCAGGCAATGGCGAACGCGACCCGCAAGCGGATGCCACAGTGCTGACAGCCATCAAAGACGACCCCGACTGGCGCGAAAAGCTCAGCGATCTGTTGCTCACCAATCTGCGCCCGACTCTCTATCTGGCGCAGCAGACGCAATTGCTGGCGGGCAATATCTCCATCGTTCACAAAGTCACCGGTGGCTCGCGCACCTACAAGGGCGAAGAAATCGCTGGCGTGCAAATCGTCGAAAATGCAGTGCAACGCATACATGCCGGGCAGGGGGATTTGTTTCTGGTTGGAGCGGCCAATAATGCCGCGCGGCCTGATCTGCATTTGATCCGTGAAATGAACGGGCAGGCCGATGTGCCGCTTGGTTCCATGGGGGCCTTTTTGGTCATAGAGAGCGCCGAACATGCCAGAGCGCGAGGGGCAAAACCCTATGCGCGGGTTTTGGATATGCGCTATATTGGCGTGGATCATAATAGTTACACTTGCGCGATTACCCCTGTAATGGAAAATGGTCTGAGTGAAGTGTCACGTGATCTTGTAAAAATCATGGGGCATGGTGTGGAAGCTCAGTTTGCAATGGAGCTTGCTCTGTCGGCGCTTGCCCTCTCCAGACACGGTTTTTTCGAGCCTTTCGATAATGCCGAACAGTCTTTTGATGGTGACTATGAAGAGCTCCATGCTGTTTGTAGTGGTTGGGGAGCTGTCGGGGGAATGGCGCAAATTGTAAGAGGCGAAGGGGAAGCGCCATGACGATTTCTACAAAAGACAAAGAGGGCCGCCCTGTCATCGCTGTGACCGGCATGGGGCTTATGACCTCTCTTGGTGCGAATGTCTCCGACAACTGGCAGGCTTTGCTCGCCGGGCAGTCCGGCTTGAAGCCTATCACCCGCTTTCCTGTTGAGGGGTTGCGCTCCAGCGTTGCCGGAGCGGTGGGAAATGATATTTTGGTTGATGCGGACCAGATGCACTCAGTGGAGCGCTCGCGGGAGCTGGCCTTTCTTGTCGGGGAAGAAGCCTTGCGGCAAGCCGGGCTGGATAAAATGGTCCTTGAAAAGGGTTTTTCCGGTCCCTTGAGTATGGCGACGCCACCACCAGAATTTGAATGGCCTCAATTATTGACCTTGCAGGAGTCTGATAAGGGTAAATGTAGCGACGGCTATGAGGGGTTGCTGGCAGCAGCCCGTGCAACAAAAGATAGTATTTTGGGTCTTGGCCGTCTGGTGTTGCT
>JAJRQA010000050.1 GCA_024280475.1 Alphaproteobacteria bacterium | reverse complement strand
GATGGGACGCTTCAGTGATGGTCAGCCCTTGCGAAATGGCCTGCCGGTAGCATGGCTTTTCGGCTATGGCACTTTCCAGTACTTTGATGGTTTGGCCTTTGATGGCCACCATGTCGATAAACTCACGCGTATCGTTGCATTGCTTGAGTGTTTGAAAGCGGGTCAGCACATAGATCATTCTGGCTGGATCAATCCCCTTTCCAGCAAGCTCGGTAAAAGTTTCATGAGCCAATTTCGCATGCTTGAGTGATCCGGCAAGAATAGGTTGTACAATAAGATCTGAACTTTGCGCGATCTTGACGGTTGCTTTGGTTGCACGGCTTGGACAATCAAAAATGATAAGGCTTTCTCCCCTATCATGGGCAACGGCCTGGGCGGCATTATCTACGCCAAAGACGGGAACAAGAGGATAGCTATGCGCCAATTCCTCGCGGCCCTTGGCCCAATCGCTCAAGGTTCGATGTTCCCGATCAAGATCAATGATCGCTGTATCGACGCCTTGCAGAACCGCTTCAGTACCAACGGCGGCTGCCAAAGATGATTTCATGGCATCCCCTACCTGGCTTACGAAAGCAATTTTTTTGGTCATTCAAGCCAAATGGTAGTCAGGTCCGCGATGGCGTCAAAACATTTTCGTGTGGTTGGGTTATGACATCATGACATAATCACAGTTTGGCCCTTCCCAGCATTCACTCTATCAAGCTTTCGGACTTTAACGCGATGACGCAAAAACAGAACAACTCCAAAACCAGATTATGGGATCAACACATAACAGTATAACTCAAAAATGAGATGACATGATGGGGCGTTGTCGTTGTCACCTGTAAACAGGAAAGAGTAACGACGCTACCACATGAAAGTGGTAACGCGCGATCGTGCAACTCATAGACTTAGCCCAGTGGTGATGCGGCCTAGAACTGGCGCTCAAAGACGTCCATGGCCTTGCTTTCAACGCATGCGACATGGGTAGGTATGGCGTTCATGGGGTGGGGGATCAATGGGTTTCAACCGATTTTCCAGACCGTTCAGCTGTCAGCCCAGCAAGTTGCTGCTCTCTTATTTTGGTTTGCCGGGTTTGTGCGGCTTCTGCCGCTGGCCCGTAGAAATGTGCTGGAGCTGTTGAGTACATTCTAGCGGCATCGATGATACTGCACGCGGCACTGCTAACGGCCGGATCGAGTTCTTGGCTGTGGTTTTCAGGCAGATCATCAAGCAGGCCTGGCAGCACGTCACCGATCAGACGGCGAAGATCTTCAAGGGCTTCGGTTCTGGAACTGATAAATTCTTTGTTAGGCATGGAAGGTTGGGTTATTCGGCAGCTTCGCTTGTTGGTTGGGCGAGACGTTTTTTATAGGTTCTCAATACACCGCGCGTTGCCGGGTCGAGGTTTTCTGTTTCCATCTGTTCGATCCATCTTTGCGCCTGGTCGGTTTCGCCGCTATCTATAGCGATCTTGATGAAGATTGAACGGGTGACGTTATCACGCTCCACATTGATGGCGGCAAAGCGTTTTACGGTATCGCTGGCTTCTTCCACGGAAGTTGCATGTTTGACAACTGAGTTCAGTATAAACACATCGGCGTTGATGTTTTGATCGCGAGCAAATTGTTCAACAACATCCAAAGCTTCTTGCAAAGACGTTGCATTGCTGGCGATCGCGGCAACGGTGGCATTATCGGCACTTAGTCCTTTGGTTTCATATTGCTTTAAGATGTCTTGAGAGGCTTCAACACCATCGGCTTTTTTAATATGGGCATTCATCACATATCCATTGGCGGGTACGCCGCGCATTTCAAAATCCTCGACCATGGTTTGGGCCTGGTCGCCTGATGTTGCAAGCTGCACAAATCTGGTGAGGGTATAACCGGCTGGCCTGGCTCCTCGTTTGCCGATTTGTTCAAGATGATTTGCGGCTTCTTCAATAGATCCACAAAGCCTGATAACCTGATTCAGCGTGAAAGTATTTGGATAGACATTGCGCGCCTTAAGATCAGCCAGAAGCGATCCTGCATAGTTCAAGCGGTCTTGCCGGCCACGCGGGGCAAAGGCTTTCATTTTGGCACCAAAGGCCATATTACCTCTGACATGTTTGACAATGGCTCCGGCTGATCGGGAAAGATCAAGTTTGGCATCGTCGTCGTCGATAGAATTGAGGGCGGCGGTTACATCAGCACAATCGATTTTCTCGGTCGCGCCATTTCGGTAAGCGGCCATGATAGCACTGACTTTTTCATTGCCTAAAGCGTCCGCCCGCTCTGAAGACTTGGCGATTAATGTATCGACATAGCTGTTACCGAAGCCATCGATATTGGCGGGATTGATAGACCCTTTGAGTTCAAATTGTTCTGCCATTTGTGGGTGGGTTATTTAACATCATAAAATCATATAAAATTGTAATTGCAAGTTTTTTTAGACTTTTTGCAGAAAGATGTCTTTATCACTCTTGACTAATTTTTGTGTTCACTGATCGATATAGTAAACAGGTTGATTAACACTTTTAGCCGTCGCAGCTCCATTTATATTAAATCAACCCAATTGCAAAAAGAGCAAATAATTAAAATGCTCTTTTTGCCCCTTTTCAGGGTGGATTCTTTACGTTTCGCGCATAACAAAACGTGTTTGAATCATACTTGTAATTATTTTTTTGGTCAAATGAATTAGATTTATTTGATTTTGCGTTGATGAATAACTTATTATTACGACATACTCATTACATCCCTCCATGCATTTACTGCACGCAAAACCATCGATGCTCCTTTCTCTACTATTTTCGATAAATATCGTGTCATCAAGCTTCGCCATAACCATTACAACACCGAGTGTAAGTTCTGGCGAACTAATTAGAGCTCAAGACTGGAATAAAGTTCGTACAGATTTACAATCACTAGCGACGGCAATAACAGCGGG
>JAJRQA010000049.1 GCA_024280475.1 Alphaproteobacteria bacterium | reverse complement strand
GCTGCTTCCAAAGCTCTGTGGACATCGCCCCGACTGGTCCATTCGGACATGGTTGGCAGGACCTTGGCCCCAATAAACCAGTGTTGATAAACCACTGAATATCCGATCGCCCAGACAATTGTGATCCATAAAACCCAGAGCCACCAGACAGGAAGCGGCGTGTTAAGTTCTTTGAGATCTCCATCCCAGGCATGACCCGTGGTCTCCGTGCCGGTGATATGATCTATTTCCTTGTGTTCCATTTTCTATTCCTCATCAAGTGGCGCGCGGGCAGCCTTGTCAAACTTGGCTTTGTTGCGAGGCCAAAGAGCATATACCAAAACCACAAAGAACATCGACATGAACAATGCCAGACCGATGCTTCCACTTATGCTTGCAACATCTTCGTAACTCATGATGGTTCACCTGTTATCTTAGATTGGCTTTGGCATTGTAGGTTTTGAAATCTACAAGTGTGCCAAGCATTTGCATATATGCGATCAGCGCATCGAGTTCGGTCACCACCTTTGGGTCCCCGTCAAAATCTCGGACATTGAGGGGCTTACTGCCAAAGGATTTGTAGCGCGCCTGTAGCGCTTCGGCGGCATCGCTATCTGGATCGCCTGCCTGAGCTTTCAGATCAGCACCGGCATTAGCGATCATATCCTTTGAATAAGGAACTCCCGTCACGCTTAGTGCCCACAGATGGTTGGAATATCTGTCAGCAATGACGGGGGTTTTACCAAGGAACTTGTATCCTGGCATAACGGATTCTGGGACAATCGAGCGCGGGTCATTCATGTGGTCACGATGCCACTTGTCCGAATATTTATTGCCAACGCGCGCCAGATCAGGCCCCGTTCGCTTCGACCCCCATTGGAAGGGATGGTCGTACATACTCTCTGCGGCCAGAGAATAGTGACCATAGCGTTCGACTTCATCACGAAAAGGACGGATCATCTGTGAATGGCAAAGGTAACAACCTTCACGCACATAGACATCGCGCCCCGCCAGTTCGAGTGGCGTGTAGGGACGCATCCCGTCAACCTTCTCGATGGTGCTGCCGATAAAGTAGAGAGGGACAATTTCCACCAGCCCCGCAATCGATACAACAAGTACGATTGCAATCGCGAGGACGATCGAGTTCTTTTCGAATATTTCATGGCCTGCCATAGTAATGTTTTCCTTTACTCAGCTGGTGCCAGAACGGCATTGGAATAGCTCTCTTCGCGAGGCGCAACCCGAACCGTCATGATCACATTATATACCATAATCAGCGAGCCGATGACGAAGAACAGTCCCCCTATCGCCCGGATCACATAGAATGGATGCATAGCTTCCACAGTTTCAACGAAACTGTATTCGAGGAAGCCAAGGCTGTCATAGGCACGCCACATCAGACCCTGCAGGATACCAGATACCCACATTGATGTGATGTAGAGCAAGATACCAACAGTCGAGAGCCAGAAATGCCAGCTAACGAGAGCCATCGAGTAAAGCCGTTCCTTGCCCCATAACCAGGGTACAAGGCAATAAATGACACCAAAGCTCACCATGCCAACCCAGCCCATGGCACCGGAATGCACATGACCAACGGTCCAGTCTGTATAATGAGACAGGGCGTTGACGGCTTTAATGGCCATCATCGGGCCTTCAAAGGTACTCATGCCATAAAAGGCGATGGAGACAACCAGCATGCGCAAAACAGGGTCTGTGCGCAGTTTGTCCCATGCCCCTGACAAAGTCATCAGGCCGTTGATCATGCCACCCCATGAAGGCATCCAGAGGATGATCGAGAAGGTCATACCAAGAGACTGTGTCCAGTCGGGCAGAGCGGTATAGTGCAGATGATGAGGTCCAGCCCACATGTACAAGAAGATCAAAGACCAAAAATGGATGATCGACAGGCGGTAGGAATAGACCGGACGTTCAGCGCGTTTTGGAACAAAGTAGTACATCATTGCAAGGAATGCAGCGGTCAGGAAGAAACCAACAGCATTATGGCCATACCACCACTGTGTCATGGCATCCTGGACGCCAGCCTGCAGGGAGTAGGATTTTGCACCAAAGAATGATACCGGAACGGCCATATTATTGACGAGATGCAAAACGGCAATGGTGATGATAAATGCCAAGTAAAACCAGTTAGCCACATAGATGTGAGAAACGCGGCGTTTCATCAAGGTACCCATGAACACCGACAGATAGGTGAGCCAGACAAGGGTCAGCCAGATATCGACATACCATTCGGGTTCGGCATATTCGCGCGATTGGGTAACGCCCAGCAAATAGCCGGTGCCAGCAAGAGCGATAAACAAATTGTAGCCCCAGAACACGAACCATGGAGCCACATTGCCTGCCAGACGCGTATGGTTGGTGCGTTGCACAACATAGAAGGAGGAGCCAAGCAGAATATTGCCACCAAAGGCAAAAATCACAGCCGAGGTATGCAAGGGACGCAGACGTCCAAAATTGGTCCAGGGCAAATCCCAGTTGAGGAATGGAAAGGCCAGTTCCCAGGCGATATAGTCACCAACGGAAAAGCCGACGACCCCCCAGAAAAGCGTTGCGATCACAAAGGCTTTTACAACCCCGTAATTATACTTGCCAGGATCGTCCCTATATGGCCTGCCCATCAATAGGGCTAACAGGCCGAGTATTGCTGCTGCTGCCATGAGATACATATGAAAGCCAAACACAGCGTCGAGGGCATTCATGCCCGCATAGCCAGTTAGCAATATCCCAGTAATCAGCACCAACGCGGTAAAGATGCCACCAATGGTGGTAATGCCGCCTCGGTTCATTATTCTCTCCTCCAAGTTTATCCCCACACGGATAATATCTTCTACGCACTTTACCCGCAGAACGACACTGTATTTCGTGCTCAAACCAATAAAGCTAGCGCTTCAGAAAAACCATGACATAGATCAAATACTAAATCTATTGGTAGCTTTGCTGCAACCGCAAAAAGTTATAATTCCTAGCAATCTATGCGCATCAAGAGCTTTGGTCCTTGGAGAAAGCATGCTAAGAGGTGGTTTCAACAAGGGAACCAGAGCCAGCGCAACAAACGGCTGGCTACGCGGCGAGGGCCGCCTCTCTCGAACAAAAATAATCAGGAAGCCTCAAGCATGCGTGTTAGCCGATTTTTTATGCCTATTTTGCGTGATCCTCCCAAGGAAGCTGAAATTGTTTCCCACAGATTGATGCTGCGAGCAGGGATGATAAGACAGTCGAGTTCGGGCATTTATTCCTGGTTACCTCTGGGCATGATGGTGTTGAAAAATATCGAGCAAATTGTCCGTGAAGAACAAAATAGAGCCGGAGCAGTAGAGCTCCTTATGCCGACCATACAGTCTGCGGATCTGTGGCGCGAATCGGGGCGCTATGATGATTATGGTGCAGAGATGCTGCGCATTACCGATCGTCATGATCGCGATATGCTTTATGGTCCAACCAATGAAGAACTGATCACGGTCCTGTTTCGTGATGGAGCGCGTTCTTACCGTGATGTGCCGCGCACACTCTATCATATACAGTGGAAATTTCGTGATGAAATCAGGCCCCGTTTTGGTGTTATGCGCGGCCGGGAATTTTTAATGAAGGATGCCTATTCGTTTGATCTGACGGCAGACGAGGGCAAAAAAAGCTACAACCGCATGTTTGTCGCCTATTTGCGCACCTATGAACGCCTTGGTCTCAAAGCCATCCCCATGCGCGCCGATACCGGCCCAATTGGCGGTGATCTGTCTCATGAATTTATAATTCTAGCCGACACCGGCGAGAGCGAAGTCTTTTGCCATAAAGACCTGCTTGAGCTTGAAGCCCCGACCAAAAGTTTTGATCATGATGACGATCTGGAGCCGGTCATTGCGCCATGGCTTGAAAAATATGCGGCAACCGAAGAAATGCATGACAAGGATCAGTTTGAAAAAGACGTGCCCAAAGACAAACAAATTTCGGCACGCGGTATTGAAGTTGGACATATTTTCTTCTTTGGAACAAAATATACTGAGCCGATGAAATGTTCTGTGCAAGGACCTGATGGGGCTCTGACACCGTTGCAGTGTGGGTCTTATGGCATTGGAGTTTCGCGCCTTGTCGGCGCTATTATCGAGGCGTCCCACGATGATGCAGGCATCATCTGGCCAGAAGGTGTCGCTCCATTTCAAATAGGGCTGATTAATCTGAAGACCGGAGACGAAGAGACGGACAAAGCTTGCGAATCATTATATGAACAGCTCACCAATGCTGGGCAAACCGTTTTGTATGATGATACAAACGAGCGCGCTGGAGCAAAGTTCAAGACGATGGACCTGATTGGCTTGCCCTGGCAAATTATTGCAGGACCACGAGGTCTTAAAGAGGGTAAAGTCGAGTTGAAAAACCGCGCTAGTGGTGAAAAACAAGAGCTTGGTCTTGATGAAGTCGTGAAACACTTTGTCAGCGCATGAGCTTTAACTGATGGATTAATCGGCGCGAAGCTGAAGCAACCGGATAAAGATTATGGCATCAATCGCAGGCAGCAGTGAGATGGTCGACAAAGGATCTATTGACGGCCCCAGGCCGTTCGCCGCTTTCGAATGGATGTTGGCGGGACGCTATTTGCGGGCCCGGCGCAAAGAGGGTTTCATATCGGTGATTGCCGGGTTTTCCTTTTTGGGCATCATGTTGGGCGTCGCGACGCTGATCATTGTCATGTCTGTGATGAACGGCTTTCGGGCCCAGCTACTGGACAAGATCCTTGGTCTTAACGGACATGTTATCGTCCATAGCATTACGGGTTCTTTTTCTGACTATAAAAACGTTGCTGATATTGCCAGGAAACAGGCACGTGTCGAGCAGGCAATTCCATTGGTTGAAGGTCAGGCCATGATCTCGACACCTGCCCGATCAGTTGCGGCGCTGGTGCGTGGTATCAGGGGCATTGATGCGCAAAACCTCAAGGCTCTGCGCGATGATCCAAAAGACCTCAAGACAGGTGAGCAAAATAAAAAGATCATTCAAGGAACGCTGGATGGCTTTGATACCAACAAGCCAGCTGTTGCCATTGGCTCTCGCATGTCAAAAACCCTCAATATTTATGTTGGTGATTATGTGACGCTTGTATCGCCCAGAGGCGCGTCAACACCTTTTGGCACAGCCCCCAGGATCAAACGCTATCAAGTAACCGCCGTATTTGAGATCGGTATGTCGGAATATGACAGCTCGGTGGTGTTCATGCCTTTGGCCGAAGCTCAAAAGTTTTTCAATCGCCGCAACCGTGTTGATGCCGTCGAAATCGTCATTGATAATGCCGACAAGGTAGGGGAAGTGATCCCCGACTTGAAAAAGTCGATAGGCAATGCCCACAGTTTTTCCGATTGGCGCGAGCGCAATAAGGGGTTCTTTACCGCCCTTGAAGTAGAGCGCTCCATGATGTTCATCATCTTGTCGCTGATCGTGCTTGTGGCTGCTCTTAATATCATATCGGGCCTTATTATGCTGGTGAAAGACAAGTCGAGAGATATCGCGGTGTTGCGCACGATGGGGGCGACCAGAGGATCGATCATGCGAGTATTCTTTATGACGGGCGCCAGTATCGGTATCGTGGGCACATTGGCTGGTTTCGTGCTCGGTGTGCTGTTTGTGGAAAATATCGAGACCATTCGCCAGTTTGTCGGCTGGTTGATTGGTGTGGATATGTTTTCTTCAGAACTCTATTACCTCACAGAAATGCCTGCTAAAATGGATTGGAAGGAAGTGCTCCAGGTCGTCTTTATGGCGCTGGCATTATCAATGCTGGCGACGATTTATCCCGCTTGGCGTGCCGCCAAAATGGATCCTGTTGAAGCCCTTCGCTATGAATAGGACCAAGCCAGATATGACGACCAAAAATGAAACCGGCGCGGCGCTGCAACAGACCTTGCTAATGAAACTGGAGAAGCTGGAGCTCACTTATACACAGGGTCAGCGCAGCATCGAAGTGCTCAAAGGCGCAAGTGCCGATCTCATGACCGGTGAGGCAGTGGCATTGGTTGGACCATCAGGGGCCGGCAAATCAACATTGCTTCACATTATTGGACTGCTAGATCGACCTCATTTTGGCAAGGTTGTGCTCGAGGGGCGCGACTGCGTGGAGCTGAATGATACAGAACGCACCTTGCTGCGCCGTTCAACCATTGGCTTTGTCTATCAGTTTCATCAATTATTGCCTGAGTTTACAGCCATCGAGAATGTGGTCATTCCACAGCTCATAAGGGGTGTATCCAGGAGAGATGCGACGGCAAGGGCCACGGAGCTGTTAACATCGCTAGGGTTGGGAGACCGGGGCATACATCGCCCGGCGGAACTTTCTGGCGGGGAGCAGCAGCGTGTTGCCATCGCCCGCGCCGTTGCCAATCGGCCCAAGATATTGCTGGCCGATGAGCCAACGGGTAATCTTGATCCACAAACGGCTGACCGGGTTTTTGAACAGCTGCTGGGCTTGGTGCGTACAACAGGCCTGTGCGCGATCATGGCCACTCACAATATGGAAATTGCACAGCGCATGGATCGTATTTTGCGCCTCGAAGACGGCAAGCTCATTGAAGTGAGTAAAGACGCGCTTTAAGAGGGGCCGATCCATGAGCAGCAATCAAGCTAATTTCATACATTTACGTGTTCATTCCGCCTATTCATTGGCGGAAGGGGCGTTGCCCATCAAGCAGTTGGTCAAAACCGCTGACAAATACCAAATGCCTGCGCTTGCCATCACTGACCGCAATAATCTGTTTGGCGCTCTTGAATTTTCCCAAGCAATGGCGGGACAGGGATTGCAGCCGGTGATCGGGTGTACAGTGTCCTTTCGCTTTGAGACGATCGAACCAGATGATGATGGCACCAACACGAGCAAAGCTCCGGTGGGCAAAGCCGTTCCTCTTTCAGCCAAGCATGGTGACCTCGTCCTGATCGCCAAGAATGAAACCGGCTATGACAATCTGCTAAAAATTATTAGCAATGCCTATCTTGCTGACAATGGGCTGGATGAGCCGATGGTTACCTGTTCGGTGTTGGAACAACATATTGAGGGATTGATCATCCTGACTGGTGGGCCCGATGGGGTGATTGATCTAGCCTTGCGCGATGGCGCTGGAGAACGAGGACGCTTGATGATGGAGCGCCTCAAGATGTTGGCGCCCGATCACCTTTATGTCGAATTGCAGCGCCATGGGCTGGGCAGCGAAAAGCAGGTGGAGCCACTATTGAGCGAGCTGGCTTATGATTTGTCATTACCAATCGTTGCCACCAATCAATGCTATTTTCCGACCCGCGATGATTATGAAGCTCATGATGCGCTGATTTGTATTGCCGATGGCAGCTATGTGGTTGTGGAAGAGCGTCGCCGTCTCACCCCGGAGCATTATTTCAAAGACGCAGCCGAAATGGAGACCTTGTTTGCCGATCTGCCCGAAGCCATTGAGAATACTAGTATCATCGCCCGAAGATGTTCCTATCGTCCTTTGTTGCGTGATCCCATCCTGCCGCGCTTTGGCGGCGGCGAGGGTGCAACACCCGAGCAGCAGGAAAAAATTGAAGCCGCCGAGTTGGAGCGTCAGGCCCGCGAGGGGCTAAAAAAACGCCTTGAGGTGGACGGCATCGCCAAGGGCTATGAGGAAAAAAACTATTGGGATCGTCTGGACTATGAGCTTGGTATTATTACGCGCATGAAATTCCCCGGCTATTTCCTCATCGTTGCCGATTT
Source organism: Alphaproteobacteria bacterium (assembly GCA_024280475.1). Lineage (GTDB taxonomy): Bacteria > Pseudomonadota > Alphaproteobacteria > Rhizobiales > JAKIUO01 > JAKIUO01. The sequence goes on along the minus strand of JAJRQA010000049.1, from coordinate 11,038 downwards.
CATTCAATGGTCCAAGGAAAAAGACATTCCGGTAGGCCCGGGACGTGGGTCGGGGGCTGGGTCTGTTGTTGCCTGGGTGCTGTCCATCACCGATCTGGATCCGTTGCGCTTTGGCTTGTTGTTCGAGCGTTTTCTCAACCCCGAACGTGTATCCATGCCCGACTTCGATATCGATTTTTGTCAAGATCGACGCGATGAGGTGATCAGCTATGTGCAGGATAAATATGGGACGGACCGGGTTGCCCAGATCATTACTTTTGGAAAATTACAGGCGAAAGCTGTCATTCGCGATGTAGGCCGCGTCTTGCAGATGCCTTATGGGCAGGTAGACCGTCTGTCAAAGCTCATTCCTAACACGATTGGGATCTCGCTGGCTGAGGCGATGGAGGAAGAGCCCAAGATTGAGGAAGCGGCACAGGAAGAACCGGTTGTTCGTAATCTTCTGAATATTGCGCAGCGCCTCGAGGGGCTTTATCGACATGCCTCGACCCATGCGGCTGGTGTGGTGATTGGAGATCGCTCCCTAGATGAACTGGTGCCACTTTACCGCGATCCGCGATCAGATATTCCGGTTACTCAGTTTAATATGAAATGGGTGGAGCCGGCCGGTCTCGTCAAGTTTGATTTTCTGGGTCTTAAAACCCTTACCGTTATTCAAAATGCCTTGAAGTTTATAAAGCAGGGCGGTGGGCATGTCGACTTTACGGGCGACACGCTGGATGACCCAGCCGCTTATGAGCTACTGGCGCGCGGCGATACCATCGGGGTGTTCCAGCTGGAAAGTACGGGCATGCGCGAAAGCCTCAAGCAGCTCAAACCGGACCGCTTTGAAGATATTATCGCCATGGTCTCGCTCTACCGGCCAGGTCCCATGGATAATATTCCGACCTATATCGAACGCAAGTTCGGGCGCGAGGAAATTGTCTATATTGATGACAAGCTGGCGCCCATGCTCAATGAAACCTATGGCGTTATCATCTATCAAGAACAGGTGATGCAGATTGCCCAGGAATTGGCTGGGTACTCGCTAGGCGAAGCCGATTTGCTGCGCCGTGCAATGGGTAAGAAAATTGCATCTGAGATGGATCAGCAACGCCCAAGCTTTGTGAACGGGGCGTTTGAGCGCGGTGTATCAAGGAAAGATGGAGAAACCATTTTTGACCTGTTGGCAAAGTTTGCCAGCTACGGGTTCAATAAATCTCATGCTGCAGCCTATGCCTTGCTGGCCTATCAAACAGCTTTTTTGAAAGCCAATTACCCCGTTGAATTCATGGCTGCGATCATGACGCTGGATCAGGGCAATACGGACAAGGTCAAATTGTTTTTTGAAGAAACACGCGCCATGAAGATCGAGATACTACCGCCATCTATCAATTTCTCAACCGCGCAGTTTATCCCCCAAGCCACGAAATCGGGTGAGATGGGCATCAGATATTCACTGGCTGCGCTGAAAAATGTCGGGGCGGAGGCTATGGAGCAGCTATGCCTTGAGCGTGATGAAAATGGTGCGTTCAAAGATCTGGCTGATTTTGCCAATCGTGTTGATCCAAAACTGATCAACAAGCGGACGTTGGAAATGCTCGCGGCTGCTGACGCGTTTGCGCAATTTGGTGTTGAGCGTGCTACCGTTCATGGCAATGTCGATTTGATCATGGCCAGTGCCAATCGTGCCGCCAGCGACCAAAATAGCGGCCAGACCTCTTTGTTTGGTGGCGGGGGCGAAACCCCGGAACTAAAACTGCGTGATACCAAGCTCTGGGTGCCAAGGGAAATACTCAACAAGGAAGCCGATGCGGTTGGTTTTTACCTGTCTGGCCATCCTCTAGATGAATATGTCGAATTACTTGCGTCCTTGAGGGTCGAGACCTATCTGGATTTTGTGGAACGGGTCGAAATACAAAAGCAGGCGTTCCGTGACAAGAAGGCTGCTGAACCCGTTGAACCACCAGAACCAAGTAATGCGGATCTTTCCCTTGAAGAGCAGGTACAGCGCAACAAGGCCAAGGAAGCACAAAAAGCCAAGGATAATCTGATCCCGTTCAAGCGAGGCGAGCGTCGTCCTGATACCGGTATTGCAGGGACGTTGGCTGGTGTGGTGAGCTATTTGCAAGAACGCCGCTCCAAGAAAGGCAACAAGTTCGCTTTTGCGGCTTTTTCAGATGCGGGGACACAATTTGAGATGGTTATGTTTTCGGAAACTCTGGAGGCCACGCGCGAGCTGCTACAACCTGGCACTGTTGTCTTGTTGCGCGTCTCAGCTGATCCAGACAGCGATAATCTTCGTTTGCGCCTCTTGTCGGCGGAACCTATTGATCAGGCGGGAGGGCGGACCAAAAAAGGGATTCAGTTGATCATCAACAAGCCAGAAGCCCTTACGGAGATTGCACAAAGAGTATCAAAGGGCGGGCATGGAAAGCTGCGATTGATCCTGCGTCTTGATAATATGGGAAAAGATGTGTTCCTGCCTACCATGCAAGGGATCGATACGTCTCCCGCTCAAATCAGCGAGCTTAGAGTTTTGCCAGGGGTCTGCGAGTTGACCGAGATTTAGCTCGAAAACACCCTTAAAACGGGGGCCTAGACGTTTTTTAAGGCAAAAAGGTCCGCTCTTCACATTGAGAGCTTGCAATATCTCCATGGCGGTCCTATAAACCGCATCATCACACACGCGAAACAAATGCGAGGTTTTGCTGTCTGCCCTTGTGGCAGCTTCAGAACCTGACCGGTGGCACTGGATTTTCCAGTGTCTTTTGCTTTCGCGGAGGACCAACCGGACAAACAGGAGACGACTTCATGGCTTTGCCAGAATTTTCTATGCGCCAGCTGCTAGAAGCTGGAGTCCATTTTGGACATCAACCTCATCTTTGGAACCCTAAAATGGGTCCCTATATCTTTGGGGCTCGCAACAGCATCCATATTATGGATCTTTCACAGACCGTACCCTTGCTTCATCAGGCCCTTGTCAAGGTCTCTGACGTGGTTGCCGGTGGCGGACGCGTGCTGTTCGTTGGCACCAAGCGTCAGGCTTCAGACGAGATCGCTGATAGTGCCGCACGCTGTGCACAATATTACATCAATCATCGTTGGCTCGGTGGTACATTGACCAATTGGAAAACGGTTTCAAACTCCATCCGTCGTTTGAAAAAGATCGAAGGCCTGTTGGCTGGCGATGGTTCAGGGCAGACTAAAAAAGAACTCTTGAAAATGACAAGAGAGCGCAACAAGCTTGATCGTGCGCTTGGTGGCATCAAGGATATGGGCGGCGTTCCTGATCTGTTGTTCATCATTGATACCAACCGCGAATCTTTGGCTCTTGCCGAAGCGCGTACGTTGAAAATTCCCGTGATTGCCATCATCGACAGCAATTGCGATCCAGACGTCGCCGATTATCCAATTCCAGGAAATGATGATGCCGGACGGGCCATTGGCCTTTATTGCGATCTGATTTCACGCGCTGTCATTGATGGCATCGAGCGCTCGCAAGTCTCAACTGGCAAGGATCTGGGATCTTCAGCCGACCCAACCTTTGAAGAGCCAGCACTTGCTGCCAAGGCAGAAAAACCCGCAAAGGCAAAAGAGGCTCCCAAAACTGAAAAGGCTCCAGCAGCCAAAGAAGAACCTAAAGTCGAAGCCAAACCAAAAGAAGAGGCTCCTGCCGAAAAAGCTGTCGCCAAATCTGATGACAAGGACGACAAAAAAACCAAAGAGCTTGGCAAAACAGATTTCGAGCCTATGAAAGCCCCCGATGGCGATGCCGATGATCTTAAAATGATCTCAGGCGTTGGCCCTGTTCTGGAGAAAAAGCTGAACGGTATCGGCATCTTTCACTATCGACAGATTGCTGCGTTCACAAAGGTCGATATCACTGCAGTTGATGATGTTCTTGATTTCAAGGGCCGCATTGACAGAGATGGCTGGCTTGAACAGGCAGTAAAACTTGGCGAAGCTGCCGCAAAATAGCCCTGACGGGTTTATGGACGATAAAACCTCTCAAGTCCCGATCATGAGAACTCGCTTCTCGCGATCGGGCTTTTGAGCATATAATTTAAAACCGGGGATGATTGGAGAGTTTATCATGGCGACGATAACAGCGGGCTTGATCAAGGAACTGCGCGACAAGACGGGTGCAGGCATGATGGATTGTAAAGCAGCCCTTCAGGAAAACGATGGTGACATCGAAGCAAGTAGTGATTGGCTGCGCACCAAAGGGATTGCCAAAGCAGATAAAAAGTCCAGCCGGATTGCAGCTGAGGGGCTTGTCGGTGTCATTTCGGATGGCAATAAAGCCGCATTGGTAGAAGTTAATTCGGAAACTGATTTTGTTGCCCGCAATGATGACTTTCAGGCCATGGTCCGTACGGTTGCAAAAACCGCCAACCAGGTCGATGGCGATTTTGACAATCTCTCGGCAGCAAATTTTGAGGGTTCCGATCAGACCGTTGCCGAATTCATCAAAGAAATGGTTGGCACGATTGGCGAGAACATGTCACTGCGCCGCTCTGGCGCTTTGAGCGTCGAAAAAGGTGTTGTTGCTTCTTATGTTCATAACGCCATTGCTGATGGCCTTGGCAAAATTGGTGTACTGGTGGCGCTTGAATCAGATGGAGATGCGGGCAAACTCGAAGCAATCGGCAAGCAGATCGCCATGCATGTGGCCGCGACCTCGCCTTTGTCTTTGAATAAAGAAGAACTTGATGCCGATGTCGTTGCCAAAGAACGCGCGGTTCTAGTTGAGCAGGCCAAAGAATCTGGCAAGCCAGACAATATTATCGAAAAAATGGTTGATGGTCGGATGCACAAATTCTTCCAGGAAGTTGTATTGCTGTCGCAAAGCTTCGTCATTAATCCTGACCTGACAATTGAAAAAGCACTCAAGGAAGCTGAAGACAGTGTCGGGGCGCCCATCAAGCTGGTGGCTTTTGAGCGTTTTGCCCTTGGCGAGGGTATCGAGAAAAAAGAAGAAGACTTTGCAGCCGAAGTCGCCGCTGCAGTCGGCAGCAATTAGAGATTATTGCGAAACATGGCCGCTTCATTTATTTGAAGCGGCCTTTTTTTTGTCTGCTTTCGTTGTTTAATCCATAAATTCAATCATCGCGCCTCTTACAGGAGTTTTCATGTCAAAGACCAAAGCTGTTACGGACTGGAAACGGGTGCTTTTGAAACTGTCAGGGGAAGCCTTGATGGGAGATCTTGACTATGGGATCGATGTGGCGACCGTTGATCGCTTTGCCACTGATATCGGCAATGCCGTTTCACAAGGAACGCAGCTTGCAGTTGTCGTTGGAGGAGGCAATATTTATCGCGGAATGGCAGGCGCTGCTGCTGGCATGGACCGAGCCAATGGCGACTATATGGGCATGCTGGCGACCGTTATGAACGCTTTGGCATTACATAATGCGCTTGAACGTCAAGATATTGGCTCACGGGTTTTGTCCTCTATCCCGATGCCAAGCGTTTGCGAACCTTTTATTCGTCAAAAAGCCATTCGCCACCTGTCCAAAGGACGTGTTGTAATTTTTGCAGCAGGCACGGGCAATCCGTTTTTCACAACCGATACCGCCGCGGCCTTGCGGGCGATAGAAATGCAGTGTGATGGCTTGGCCAAGGCAACGCAGGTTGATGGAATTTACTCAGCCGACCCCAAAACCAATCCTGATGCAAAGCGCTATGACAGGCTGAGTTATAGTGACGTACTGGCGCGTAACCTGCAGATCATGGACGGCGCGGCGATTGCTCTGGCGCGCGATAATGATCTGCCCGTCATGATTTTTTCCTTGGCCGAACAGGGTAATATTTCGCGCGTTCTGCGCGGCGAGTTGAAACATACCATTGTTCATTCCAGCGAGAGTTAAGGCCGGCCTATGATTTTGGTTATTGCTATACACTATCAAAATGTGTGCACTGTAGGTTGAATGAAATCAGTGAGCAGCCTATACCTGAAACCTGTTTCCAGCAGGAGCTGTCGGATCGGTTACCAGACAAATTTGAGTTGTGACATTGGGGCTTGTCGAAGCCCGATCTGTGCTATGAATGATAAATCCACTTTAGGAGAGACAAACAATGACCGGAAGCTTTGATCTGAAAGATCTCGAACGTCGTATGCAGGGCGCCTTGAGCGTCCTTAAATCCGAGTTCGGTGGCTTGCGAACTGGCAGAGCCAGTGTGTCGCTTCTCGATCCAATCAAGGTGGATGCTTATGGGACACCTATGCCGATCAGCCAGGTAGCTAATATCTCGGTTCCCGAATCAAGAATGCTCGCGGTACAGGTTTGGGACAAAGGACAGGTTCAAGCTGTTGAAAAAGCCATCCGCGAATCCGATCTTGGTCTCAACCCGATGATTGATGGCCAAATGATCCGTATTCCGATCCCCGAGCTGAATGAAGAACGCCGTATGGAGCTGACCAAGGTGGCCGCGAAATATACCGAGCAAGCCCGCATTGCCGTTCGCAATGTGCGCCGTGATGGTATGGAACAATTGAAAAACATGGAAAAAGACGGCGATATTGGCAAAGATCTGCATCACGACCATGGCGAAGAAGTCCAGAAAATCACTGATAATGTGATTAAAAAGATCGATGATTTGCTGCAAAATAAAGAACAGGAAATCATGCAGGTCTAGCTTCTTTCCATTCTAATCTATTCTGGAGAAGGCTTTTGGGTTACATATATAACCTGAAACACGCACACCGCCCGCATGTGCCAAGACCTTAATTACAATTTGACGAAACGGCAGTAGATGACCACTCTGGAAAATAACAAAGACTGGAGGGAACCTGAAAGTGAGGTGCCGCGTCATGTCGGCATTATCATGGACGGCAATGGTCGCTGGGCAGCGGCACGTGGTTTGAAGCGCTATGAAGGCCATCGCAAAGGTATTGAAAGCGTTCGAAGTGCTGTTCAATATGCCTGCGACACAGGCATCGCCTACCTCACATTGTTCAGCTTTTCATCCGAGAACTGGTCGCGTCCTCCCCAGGAAGTCAGCGACTTGATGCAGTTGCTGAAAATATTCATCCGCCGCGACCTCGCCAAACTTCATAAAGAGGGCGTCAAAATACGTGTTATTGGCGCGAGAGAGGGTGTCGCAGACGATATATTAAAATTGTTGGATGATGCGCAAACACTGACCGAGCAAAACACCCGACTGGTCTTGACGCTTGCCTTTAATTACGGCTCGCGAGATGAAATTACAAGAGCTGCTGTGCGTCTGGCCCGCAAAGTCGAAAGCGGAGAGTTGCAAGCAAGCGACATTACATCGAAGCTGCTTGAAGATCATCTGGATACGGCCGGAATTCCCAATCCCGATCTGTTGATCAGAACAAGCGGAGAGCTGCGTCTCAGCAATTTTCTGCTTTGGCAATGTGCCTATTCGGAACTCGTTTTTCTCGACACCTATTGGCCAGATTTCACCAGCGAGATCTTCGACCAGGCGCTTAGCGAATATCAAAATCGCGAGCGACGGTTTGGCGGCCTTAAGGCGAGGTCCACGGGGTGATTCAACAAAAAGAACAAGGAAAACCTGCCAGCAAGGACAGTAATTGGTCAGATTTGACGCAAAGGCTGGTGTCCGCGCTTGTTCTGGCTGCCATAGTCTTGGCAATAACTTGGTCAGGGCCGCTGCCTTTTGCACTTTTGGTGGCTTTTGGAGCGATCATATTGTGCTGGGAATGGGCAAAAATGGTGCGCGGTGCTGACTTTGATGAGCTGCTTATCATACACTCTATTGCCGTCCTGGTATCGTGTGGGCTTGTCGTCACGGGGCACTATAGTGTTGCCTTGCTGGTCTTATTGATTGGTCCGGCAGTAAAATTCGTTTTTTCCGCCAATCGGCAAGCTAAAAATCTTGGGATTTCACTGCTTGGCGTCCCTTATATCGGCCTTCCCGTGATCGCCATGATCTGGTTGCGTGGTGATCCAAATTATGGGTTTTATGCAATTCTCTATCTGTTCATTACGGTTTGGACGGTTGATATTTTCGCCTATATTTCCGGTCGCAGCTTTGGTGGTCCCAAATTTGCGCCTCGCATTTCCCCAAAAAAAACCTGGTCGGGCTTTATCGGCGGTGTTGGTGCTGGCGCGATTGCTGGGGCCCTTTTTGGTGCCTATATCGGTAATACTTCTTTGATCGTGATAGGTTTGGTTTCCTTGGTGATCGGCGTGGTATCGCAAATCGGTGATTTATTTGAATCCGCTTTCAAGCGTCACTTCGATATCAAGGATGCCAGCAATTTGATTCCCGGACATGGCGGTTTGTTTGATCGTGTTGATGGTTTGATGTTTGGTGCGCTGGTGGCGGCGCTTATTGCCATCTATTTTGATATGAGCAATCCCGGCAAGGCGCTACTTATCTGGAATGGGGCAGGGTGATGGAAGCCTCTCACGACATGCAGCCTCATGATCTGACAGGGCCGCCAAAATCCCTCACAGTGCTTGGAGCGACCGGTTCGATTGGGTCGAACACTCTTGACCTTGTTGCGCGCAATAAAAACAAATATGCCATCGAGGCGCTTACCGCTAATAAAAATGTCGACCAGCTGGCTGATCTGGCTCGTCGTTTCAATGCCAAAATGGCTGTCATCGGCCATGAACCTCTTTATCTCGATCTCAAAGCAGCCCTTTCGGGCACGGGGATAGAGGTAGCCGCTGGCGATCAGGGATTGATTGAGGCGGCAAGTCGGCCTGCTGATATTACAATGGCTGGCATTATGGGGGCTGCGGGGCTTCGTCCAACGCTTGCCGCGGTCAAGCTCGGCAAGCGTGTCGCCCTTGCCAACAAGGAATGTCTTGTCGCTGCTGGATCTTTGTTTATGAGCGAAGTCAGCAAATATGCTACCGAACTACTGCCAGTTGATTCAGAACATTCTGCGATTTTTCAGGCGCTGGACGACAGCTCGAAACAAAATATCGAGAAAATAATCCTCACGGCTTCAGGAGGACCATTTCGCACTTTTTCCCTCGATCAATTGAAGCATGTAACACCAGCACAAGCGCTAAAACATCCCAATTGGTCAATGGGTCGTAAGATAACAATTGATTCGGCAACCATGATGAACAAGGGCCTGGAGCTGATTGAGGCCCTGCATTTGTTCCCGGTCGGTCCCCAACAGCTGGATATTGTCATTCATCCACAATCCATTATTCATAGTTTGGTGTCCTATGTCGATGGATCTGTCATAGCCCAGCTTGGGGCGCCTGATATGCGTACCCCCATCGCCTATAGTCTTTCCTGGCCTGACCGCATCAAGACGCCTGTTGAGCAGCTAGATTTGGCGAAAATTGCCTCTTTGTCCTTTGAATCCCCCGATGAGACGCGCTTTCCAGCCATAAAACTTGCTCGCCAAGCAATGCTTCAAGGCGGGAATACGCCGGCGATCATGAATGCTGCCAACGAAATAGCAGTCGAATCATTCCTTGAGGAAAAGCTGTCCTTTCAGGAGATCCCGACATTTTGTGAACGTGTGATCGAGGCCGTACAGGTGCAAATGGGTGACAAAAGCCCTGTTTGCGTGGAAGAAGTACTTGAAATTGATCATAGCACCCGAATATTGGCACAATCTTTAATTATTATGTAAGTTGAATCACGTTCTCACTTCGAAATATCAAACCATCACTCAAGGAAGCCAACCAGATGGATTTCATTTCCCAGCTGCCTCATTATGTATCGCTGATTTTTACCTCTGTACTACCGTTTTTGTTTGTCTTGACGATTGTCGTGTTTTTTCACGAGCTTGGCCATTTCATGGTAGCACGCTATTATGGCGTTAAAGTCACGGATTTTTCCATTGGCTTTGGTAAAGAAATCTATGGTTTTCACGATAAACATGGCACCAGGTGGCGGTTTGCATGGTTGCCACTTGGCGGATACGTGAAATTTGTCGACGATGACAATGCTGCCAGTGTCCCGGATCCCGATGCAATTGCAAAGCTGTCCCCCGATGAACAAAATGGCAGTTTTCATGCCAAGCCGCTGGCTCACAGGGCTGCAGTTGTCGCAGCTGGGCCTATCGCCAATTTCATTCTGGCCATTGTCATTTTTGCGGGTATTTACACTTTTGTGGGAGAGAGTATCAACGAGCCGCGCATTGGTGCCGTTATTGCCGATAGTGTCGCTGAAAAAGCTGGTTTTAAAGAAGGTGATCTGATCAAGACCATAGATGGCAAGAGGATCGACAGCTTTAACGACATGCAACGCTTTGTCAGCTTGAATGCCAATACTGAACTAACTTTTGCCATTGATCGCAATGATCGCGAAATGATATTGCCGTTCACGCCGATCAAACAGAAAATCACGGATCGTTTTGGTAATGAGGTCGATATTGCTTTGTTGCAAGTACAAAGGTTTATTGAGCCAAGTATCGGGGCGGTGGTTGCGGGAAGCGTTGCCGATAAAGCTGGATTTAAGGACAGTGATCGCATATTGAAAATTGGTGATACGCCGATCCACAGCTTCAATACGATGCAGCGAATCGTCAGTGCAAGCGCTGGCAAATCACTTACCTTTTTGGTCCGGCGAGGCGCCGAAGATGTACTTTTGAGCGTCATACCTGCCGCAGCGACAGTCAAGGACCGTTCTGGCAACAAAAAAACAATTGGTCGCTTGGGCGTGCATAGTCCTCGAGGTAGCCTGAAAAAGAAATATAATCCTGTCAGCGCAGTCTGGAGAGGCGCCAAAGAAACCTATTTTATTGTTGATCAGACATTGTCATATCTTGGCAAAATCATCGTTGGTCGCGAATCAGCTGATCAGTTGGGTGGCCCTATCAGAATCGCGCAGATCTCCTCGCAGGCCGCATCTGTAGGCATTTTGCCGCTTATTAACCTAATAGCAGTTCTTTCTGTTAGTATAGGACTTATCAATCTGTTCCCGGTTCCCATGCTTGATGGTGGGCATTTGCTGTTTTATGCGTTCGAAGCCGTCAAAGGAAAACCGTTGAGTGAGAAAACCCGCGAGTATGGTTTTCGAATTGGTCTTGCTCTCGTTCTTATGCTTATGATTTTCGCCACGTTAAACGACCTCATACACATCAAGGTGCTGT
>JAJRQA010000048.1 GCA_024280475.1 Alphaproteobacteria bacterium | reverse complement strand
TATAAGTGCCGTATGATCGCTTAGTCCCGCGACTATACGCGTTTCATCTTTTGACAGGGCGATACTCTCAACATGTCCACCGCCACTCTCAAGCATTTTGAGATGCTTGCCGGTTTGGGTATCCCAAATTATATTGACCCTACCAATGCTTCCCGTCACAAAGCGTTTGCCACCTTTAAAGAGCGCCACCGCGCTAAAGCCAATATTACCGAGTGTGAATATTTTTTTCTCCCTGATATTGCGCATGGCAATATTGAGAGGCACTTCGGCGGATTGCCAATAGGGGCGATCGTTGTTCTGGTTGTCATCGCTCGCGAAGTCGGGCATGGCCTCCAGCGCCAGTGCCAGCGCAGTGCCATAGTCGCCTTCCTTGATCTGGTTGGTGGCCAGCCGGGCGAGGTATTTTGATTGGTTGATGTGGAATTCGTCGAGAGCCTTTTTGGCCTTGCGTTGTTCTTTTTTGGCTATTTGCAGAAGGTCGTTGCTTTTTTTCTTCTCTTTTGTGGCGATTTTGGTTTGAAAACGGGCTTCATTCTTTTGCTCATAAGCGAAATAACCGGCACCACTGGCGACAACCACCAGCACTGCCGCACCGATCAGCCCTGCAAAAGTCCGTCGTGCCAGAGTCTTGGCTGCTTTCGCCTGCTCTTTGTGCGCCAGTTCCGCTGCCTTTAAGGCTTCGGCCTGTTTTTGCTGCGCCTGCGCCATATCCTCAAGTCGCTTGGCCTCTGTACTTTCGCGGGCCGTTTGTGCTTCTTCGCTGGCTGCAAGGAAATTGCTTTGCTCGGGGGTGAGAGCAGGCGCGTTACCGGGTTTATCGTCGCGCCATTTTTGATAGCCCGCCAGCTCCGATCCGCGCACCAGCAGATCATTTGGCTGACCGCGCCGGTCCCAGCGCTCGGCCAGTTCGCCAAGCCGGGTCTGTTCGCGTAGCCAGGTAATATCGACTGAAAGTGCTTCGACCAGGCGCACCTGGCCGGTGCCAAAGCCGGACCCTGGCATTTCCGGCTCAGCGTAAAAATGGATATAGTTGAGATCTCGCAATCGCGCGTGGGGTTGCGAGCCTTCAAGCGAGCGGCACAAGATGGGGATGACCTGCTTGCCGCGCTTTATCGCTTCTTCCACCTCCCAACCGCAAATCTCACTGGCGGCGCTATCAGGGGAGAGTACGAACACGACAATATCGGCGGCAAGAATAAGCTGGCTGAGGCGGGTTTCCCATTTTTCGGCGGCATGAATGCCAACGCGGTCAATGATGGGGTCGAAATCTTGTAATTTCAGCACCGCTGTGAGCTGATCAGCGAACTCGAGATCGCGGCGCGAATAGGAGATGAAGACCTTTAGTTTTTTGCTGTTATCTGTTGCTGAACTCATGGGGTGTTCCCGAACAATCACTCAAATTAAAACAGGCTAGCATTATTGCGGGCGGCGAGCCAGTCGAATGGTGTTTCTTCGAGCGGCAAGGCGATAGCTTGTTCAAAGATGGATCCCTGATATTTTTGTGGGTCTCGTTTTGCAGACAATTCAACCAATGTGGCCACAAAAATTCTGGGATGACGATGGGGTATATACTGTTCGTCATCCTTGAAAATATGCGGCCACGGTGTTTTGTGGGAAACGGTATTCACCCCGCATATTTATCGAGGATCCACTCTTGGCGGTCTTTCATTTTGCCGCTCCCAAGTCCGCGTCTATGAAATGGCGGGTGGTTTATGACTATCGCTTGATGACCTGGCTATCGGGGGCGTCATAGCCAAAGATTTTGACCAGATGCTTTGGCAGGCGTTGGGGTTTGCCTTCATCTGAAATCAGCACGACTTGCACGAGGGCGCGCATCAGCAGTTTGCCATCGCGCCTGATTTCTTGTTGCACGGTGATGCTGGCACCGGCCCATTCCTTGGTTTCGGTTACGACTTCCAGCAGCTCATCGATTTTGGCGGGGGCCTTGAATTTCATATCCATATGGCGGACGATGAAAATAAGTGGCGGGGAGCCATTAAACCCTTTATACAGATCATCATGTGAAACACCGAGCAGGCGCAGCCAGTCGGAACGTCCACGCTCGCACCATTGCAGATAGCTGCCATGATAAACATAGCCGGTGAAATCGGTGTCTTCGAAATAGACCCGCACGGGCAGGGTGTGGGTATGACCCTCAATACGGCCAGAAAGGTCCGGCCACTTGTCTGCGGGGCTGTCATTTTTGGTCATGCAAGGGGCTTTCTATCTGTCAGATCCTATGTTCAAAACGAGATTCAGCACGGCTTGCCCTCCTGGTCAATAGCCACATGGTTCATAGTTTGGCCGTATTGGTTTCGTCTATTTTATTGGCTCACCCTCAAAAGGTTTGCTAGACTAACAAAAGACCATATAGCAAGGGTCGAAAGAAAAAATTTGGTGAGCTAATTCAATGACAAATGGCAATATATAGACATGAAACAGTTTTATTCAGCAAGTCTGATGATCCGGCGCACGGGTGTTTTTGCGAGATTATTCCTGACATTTGTCGCCTCGGCCTGGCTTATGGGCAGTGCGGCCGGACAAGATGCGAGCAAGCCAAATGAGCAAGCGGCAGCGCAAGCAGATGGCCAGACCAGCACACCGTCAGGCGTTGCCCCAGAAGTGGTGGCAGCTCTTGAAAAGCGGGTCAAAAACCTCGAACGCGAAATTCTCGATCTGCGCACCATGATCGGCACTTTCGCCAGTATGGGCCGTGGTGGCAGTGGATCAGCGCCCAATCGCAGCGGTTCGGCTCTATCAGAATTTGGAGCCCCGGCAACCAGATCCCGTTCTTCCAATCTGCCCTGGCAGGGAGAGGGACGCCCAGGCGAGGCGGCCTCACAGCAAAGTATGGATCAGCAAAGGCGAGAGGGTAGAACTTTTGAGGGTTCGCAATCTGCCCTGTCCACCGCACCAAAATTGTCCCCGCCAGCTCAGCGCCCCGATATTCGCGAAGACGGGGCTGTATCTGATCATTTGGTTGCAAAGAGACCTGAAGGCCGTTCGTCCCTTCAAAATGATACGACGACCAGCGATCCTGTCAAAAAAGCCTCCATTGCTCCGGTCCGTGTCCCTCAAAACAGCGATGCACAATCGCTTTATAAAGATGCTTATAGCCACATGCTGCGCCGGGACTATGCGTCTGCGCAGAGCGCCTTTGGGTCCCTGATCAAGAACCATCCGCAATCGCGCATGGCTGGCAATGCGCAATATTGGCTTGGCGAGACCTATTATGTGCGCGGTAAATATCGCCCGGCTGCGGATGCGTTTTTAAAAGCCTATCGCAATTATTCAAACGGCATCAAGGCTCCGGACAGTTTGATGAAACTGGCTTTTTCCCTGTCTAGGCTGGGACAAAAAGGGGCAGCTTGCAAAACCTTTGATGAATTGGATCTAAAATATCCTAATGCGCCAACTCATGTGAAACAAAGAGCAGGTATGGAGCGGCGCCGCACAGGCTGTAACTAAAAATTGATTGGCCAGCATCTGCCTCCGTTTGGCAGATTGCCCCTCGAAAGTAAAGTAAACGGATTTTCATTCTTAGCCATGTCGGATCAAGACACATTCAATCAAGAAGCGCTGGAAAAGTGCTTTGTAAATGTCAGTACACAAACGGACGTGGCGCTCGCTGTTTCGGGCGGTCCCGACAGCATGGCGTTGCTGCTGCTCGTGGATCGTTGGCGGCGGGCCCGCTTGCGACAAGAGCATCGCGCGCCTGATCTGACCATTTTTGCGATTGATCATGGCTTGCGCCCAGCGGCAATGGATGAATGTCAGTTCGTCGCCGACAAGGCCAAAGCGCTTGGTTATGACGCGCATATTTTGCGATGGGAGGGGGAGGTGCCCTCGACGCGCATACAGGAAATGGCCCGCGAAATTCGCTATCAGCTATTGGCCGAGGCCTGCCATTTGCGCAATATAAAAACAGTGATGACAGCCCATCACCTTGATGATCAGGCGGAAACGGTCTTGATGCGGCTGGCGCGCGGCAGTGGCGTGGATGGATTGTGCGCAATAGCGGTGCAAAGCCGGCGCTATGGGTTGGGATTGCTGCGCCCCTTACTGGAGTTCGAAAAAGCTGAGTTGCTGGCGCTGCTGAAGGAAAATGACTGGGATTATATGACTGATCCCAGCAACAAGGATTCCCGCTTTGAGCGGGTTCGATTACGTGAGCGCTCTGCAGAGTTGAAAAAACTTGGTCTGACCGCAAAGATGATTGGTCTGAGCGCCAGAAGGTTGCGCCGCGCCAAAACGGCGCTTAACGAGACATCAGATGAGTTTTTGAACAGTCACGCTTTCATCAGTGATTATGGCACGGCGCGTATTGATCAACTGGCCCTGTTTGATGCTCCTGATGAGATTGCCATTCGCGCCTTGTCAAAGGTTTTGCGGGTGTGTGGCGGTTCGCAAGACGTGCCCAATATGGCGCGGCTTGAAACGCTTATTGGCAGATTGAAAGCCGATTTTTCAACCAATCGCACTTTGGCCGGGTGTCGGTTGATCGCCAAGGGTGATTTCTGGCTGGTCGCGCGTGAAGCTGGCCGCATTACGGAGTTGGAAAAGCCCATTGTGCCTGGGGGATGCATGTTCTGGGATAATCGTTATATTGTCTGTGCCGATAAAAAAGCATCCGCCAGGATCACTGCGGCGCCCCTGGGAGAGGGCAGTGATCTGAAAGGCCTTGTTGAAGAAAGTTTGCTGCAAAATTTCCCCAAGGATGCTTTGCCCAGCTTGTTGACCTTGCGCAACAAGGGTAAAATCATTGCTGTTCCAGCCTTTGATTTTTGGAGGGCGCAAGCCATCAGCGCTGGATTGCAAGCAAGGTTCATCACCTCTGACGATGGCTTAGTTTGATATTTTTGCAAGGATAGCCTTGTTGGGAAAACAGGTGACGGCAAAGCCGTTTTTGCTTTGCCAATTGCCGATGGAGGTGCGGGTTTTATAACCGATCAGCCCATCTGCTCCTCCCACATCGGCACCACTTTTCTCAAGCTTTAGCTGGGCCGCTTTGACATGTACCCGCGAAAAACTGGAAAGGCGCGCCCAGCCTCGTTGAAACTTTGATCCAGCTTTCATGCGGTCGGCGACATGGCCGACAAACAGGGCATAGACATCGGATTCATTGTAGGATTTGAGCACATAAAAATTCTGGGAGACCAGAAAACGGGGGCCAAAACGCCCGGCAGGCAATAGCAGAAAACTGTGTTTAGAGAGATCAGCTTGAGCAAATGGGCGACCATCGACACGCCTCATGCCACGTTGGCGCCAGTTCAAAGTTTTGATGCGTTGATCCGGCCCCTCAAGGGTGCATGATATATTGGCGGGTAGTTGTACTTCAAAGCCCCAGCGCCTTGCCGGCTCCCAGCCATTCTGGTTGAGAAAATTGGCAATTGATGCAAGGGCATCTGGCACCGATGACCAGATGTTTTTTGAGCCATCGCCATCAAAGTCAACGGCATATTTCAAAAAGGCGGTGGGCATGAACTGGGGATGCCCAAGGGCACCCGCCCAGGCACTTTTCATGGCTCGTGCGCGGATATGATTTTGTTGCAAAATGGTCAGCGCCGCCAACAGTTCTCTTTCGAACAGGGCTTTGCGGCGTCCCATAAAGGCCTGCGTGGCCAGCACTTCAATGGCACTATAGGGAAGTCTGGCGCGCCCAAACGCTGTTTCTTTGCCCCATATCGCGATGATGATTTCGCGCGGCACGCCATAGCGACGTTCTATCTTGTCAAGAGAGTGTCGCCATTTGACGAGTTGTTTGCGTCCCTCGCGAATATTAAAGTTGAGCGATCTTGCTTTAAAATATCCACCGGGCGCACGAAACTCACTTTGAACGGGCGGTTTGCGGCGTTTTTTTTGACCGGGCGGGCGCAAATCGGGCAGGGACCAGTTGAGTTTGACGGGTTTGATAGCCTTGAGAAAAGTGGCGTTTGAAATATTTTGTGCGCGGGCTTTTTGCCAGAGCGGACCTTTGAGCCAGACGCTGAAGGCGCGCTCGGTCTGGGCCTTGGATGAGCGCGCGACTGCCATGTTGTTTTGGGTGACAAGCAATACAAGCAGACATAACATAAGCTTGGTGATGGTTTTGGTTTTCATAGCAAGGTTCCAGGCAAGATTTCCGGTGAATGTACCAGTATTTGCGTTCTTGTTTGGCGGATTAATGTGGTCAAAAGCAAGTTTCAATATGGTTTTTTCAATGAGGGAAAATTTTAATGTCATTATATGGGTTGGACGGGATTAACGTAGAGCTGCCAGACGATGACTATTATATCGCGCCAACGGCGGCCCTGATTGGTAAAATATGCCTTTTACCGGGGGCCAATATCTGGTTCGGCGTGGTGATGCGCGGCGACAATGAGCTGATTGAGATCGGCAATCGCTCCAATGTTCAAGACGGCACGGTGT
This sequence comes from Alphaproteobacteria bacterium, assembly GCA_024280475.1. Lineage (GTDB taxonomy): Bacteria > Pseudomonadota > Alphaproteobacteria > Rhizobiales > JAKIUO01 > JAKIUO01. The sequence goes on along the minus strand of JAJRQA010000048.1, from coordinate 11,652 downwards.
GTCATACGGACAAAGGATATCCGCTGACCATTGGCGACGATTGTACGGTCGGTCATCGTGCGGTTTTACATGGCTGTACAGTGGGCGATAATTCGCTAGTGGGCATTAATGCGGTTTTGCTCAACGGATCGAAAATTGGCAAGAACTGCATAATTGGTGCGGGGGCGTTGATCACTGAAAATAAAGAAATTCCGGACGGTTCGCTGGTGGTTGGGGCACCGGGGCGGGTCATGCGCCAGTTAAAACCTTTTGAAATCAAAGCTATCAAGGCATCCGCTGCACATTATGTCGAGAACGGCCGACGCTATAAGAGCGGTTTGACGAGCTAGCTCTAGTCGTCAAGGTCAATCTCGATATTGGGCAGGTCGCCATTGTGGCGGAGCAGGCTTTGTAATTCCACAAGCACCTGTTGCCAATTACTCAAGAACTCAATCAGCCAGTCTTCTTGTGCGCTGTTCGCGCACGCAAAAATATTTAGATCCCCATTATGGATGACGCAGCTAATGGCGATATTACCGGGGTCGGCAGGCTTGAATCCTTGATAAAGCACGGTTGGAGAGGCCAGAAAACTGGTATTGAAGGCATCCTTGCGCATGCAGGTCCAGCCTGTAGATTTGAACAGGGATAGTGCATCTTCAATCTGTTGCTGGGATAGTCCCCCTGATGTCATGCGGGTCAGGAAATCGGCCTGAAATTCTTCTGGATGACGATTGTAAATATTCAGCAATTCGGCCATATGCTGCTCTGCGATATCGCCTTTACGACACTCCTTGATGCGGATTTCATGATGTAGTGCGGCCTTTTTAAGGGCCAGGTATTTATCGGCGCTATCATTATTTATATCGAGCATTGTATCAACGAAATCAACCATTTCGGACGTCAAAACCCACAAGGATTGGACGCGACCAAAGGCATAATGGCGCATGGTGATATTTTGACCAACAGCTACTGGTCGCTCACGCAATCGCCAATGGGCAAGCTGCAGGGCACATTGCGCGAAGGCATCGGGAGAAATGCCGTTCTGGGCCAGCAATTTGACATCAAAATCGGCGAATTGCAGGATCTTCGAGACGATTTCCTGCTGACGTTTTTTGTACGAGTTAGCGGCCCGCATGATTTTTTTCTGGAAGGTGGGGGTGAGGTCAAAGGTCAGGTTTTTGCTCAATGGCGTGCCTTGATCGCTGGCTCCCGAATATTGATCAATGCTTTGGGGATCAATGCCCAGAACATAGTCTAGAAAATCAACAATGGTGGCGCGGTCCAGACCGGAGTGTTCCACATTGAGGCCGGCGAAACCATCGTTGAAGATGATAAATTGCAAGGATTTGTCAAACCAGCGATTGCCACTATCACCGCTCAATAGCTGTTGGCATGCAGCCAGATTATCGTCGGGTTTTCGGTCTTCGAGCTGCACCGAAAACAATGCGGTTTCGATCAGCTCCAGATTGAAAGCATTGTTTTGCGAGCTTTGTAATAAACTTTTGCGCGTGCGTGCCCAGTCGGTTCGTGGCAAAGCGGTCAAATGGCCGATTGCTCGCCCGCTCGATTGCTCGTCAAGGCTGCTGTCGACGATTACTTCGAGGCCTTTTTCAATATCTTTGAGGGAATGGGGGTGACCATCTCCCGAGATCAATTCGAGCAGATAAATATTGCTTCGGCAAAAGACCACGATGTGACGCGGCGTTGATGAGTTGAGATCCATCCCCTCAATGGGGCCAGAACCGCGCAAACTGTCTTGGGGTTCTCCTGGAATACGGGTTGTTGAAAACAGGTTTTGCAGTTGCTTTTCACACAAGACTGTGTGGCGCTTGGTGGCGATGGGCGTATGGCCCTGGTCAAGAACGAGCTTATAATTCAGCGCAGCTGCAATGAGTGCTGCAGCGCGTTTGATGCGGTCAGCCTCGCCGTGACGGAACAGGCAGAAATAATTATCATTGATAGCGATAGAGCTGCGTTTGGCAAGAAAGCGGCTTGTCCAATAGTCATTGAGCCAATGATTGTCATCATCTTTGTCAAACATGCTTTGCAGGCGAGCATGAAGCTGACTGCCGAGCCCCTGGGGTTCGATGAAGGCGTTAAGAGCGGTGCGTGATTTGGCGCGTTGTTCGTTGCTGAGAAATGGTGTGAACCAGCGCGTGAGACAATCGGCTGAGCTGGCAAGGGTTGGGAGGGGAAGGTGAGGAAGGGTTTTGGTTTCCTCGTCACCATTTCGCGTAACGTCACCATTTTCCATTTCTGGCTCATACTTGTTCATTTACACAACAGACCTGATCATACCACAAAGTAACACTTACCCGATTGTCTTTGCCGCGCTCATTTTGATGTGTGCGGGGCACCGGACAACAGGCAGGTTGTTTTTACCCCGGCAAAGGTTAAAATAAGTGTACCAGTAATTTACGAGTGCGACAATTTCTGGTTTGCGCGGGTTAGGAACAAGAAGTGACAGATTTTTTTGAGCATCTCCAGTCTATAAGCGAGAAAATACAAACTATCGACGCCGTTGAGGCTCTGGAGCACCATAAATGCAAGGATATCTGCTTTGTTGATTTGCGTGATGGTTTTGAGCTGCGCGAATATGGTGTGATCCCGGGGGCGAAGCATTGCCCGCGCGGCTCGTTGGAATTTCGTATTCCCGCCAGTAGTGATTATCACCACAGCTTTTTCACCAGTTTCAAGCGCTTCGTGTTTTATTGCTCTCATGGTCAGCGCTCTATTCTGGCAACCGATACAGCGGGAAAACTCGGTCTTGATAATGTCAGTCACATTCGCGGCGGCATGGTCGCCTGGGTCAAATCGGGAGGCGCTACCGCGCGCTGGTTGAGCGAGTGAGTAACGACAACCAGTTGAGCTGGTTCCGTTTCGCACCGACCTTGTTTGTCCTCATGTGGGCGACAGGTTTTATTGGTGCCAAATATGGTTTGCCCCATGCGGGACCCTTGAGCTTTTTGAGTGTGCGATATGCGATCGTCATAGCTATTTTACTTATGGTGGCGTTCTTGGCGCGTGCGCCTTGGCCGCGCTCACCAACCGCATTCATGCACGCCTTGTTCTCGGGGTTTTTGCTGCATGGCGTCTATCTTGGCGGCGTGTTCCTGGCTATCTCTCTAGGCATGTCGGCAGGCATCAGCGCCTTGATTGTTGGATTACAGCCTTTGTTGACCTCCGTTTTGTCGGGACCATTACTGGGGGAGCGGATCACGCGCCGGCACTGGCTGGGAGTGATGCTCGGCCTTATCGGGATGTCATTGGTATTGTGGCCCAAAATATCAGGAAGCGGGCACGGGGTCGGTTCGATGTCACTGGCGGCATTGGCGGCCGCTTTTTTTGCTCTGTTTGGTATGACTCTTGGCACCATTTATCAAAAGGCTTTTGCGGTAAAATTAGATTTGCGCACGGGTGGTGTTTTGCAAAATATCGGCGCTCTTGTGCCAACGGGGGTCGCCGCTTATCTGTTGGAAGGCTTTGACATCAAATGGACATGGGAATTTGTCGGGGCCCTGTCCTGGCTGGTGCTGGTTCTGTCAATCGGTGCCATCTCTCTTTTGATGCTGATCATTCGGCATGGAGAAGTTTCAAAAGTTTCCACCCTGTTTTACCTTGTGCCACCCGTTACGGTTGTCATGGCGTTTTTCTTGTTTGGCGAGCGGATAAGTATGACGCAAGCGGCCGGGATCGCTTTGGCCGTTTTTGCAGTAGGGATGACCAGAAAATCTGCCAACACCGGAGCGATAAAATGACAAGAGGAGCAGGCGAGTTATGAACGGACCAAAACCCCTTCGCAGTATTCTTTATGTGCCCGGTGATAATGAGCGGGCCATGAACAAAGCTCCCGGACTGCCAGTCGATGCGATCATATATGATCTTGAAGATGCGGTTGCCCCTGCAAGCAAGCTAAGCGCGCGCGCGCGCGTTTGCAATGCGGTTGCTGGCATCGATCGGGGCCAGCGCGTTACAGCGATCCGCATCAATGATCTTGCCAGCAATGAGGGCGCAGATGATTTACAAGCGGCGCTTGCTGCAGCACCAGATGTGCTTGTTTTGCCCAAGGTGCAGACAGTTCAAGATATTGAACAGCTTGGTGTAAGGATAAAAGCGTTTGGGGATGCAAAACCTGGTCGTGAGCTGGAGATATGGGCGATGATCGAAACGCCAAAGGCGGTCCTTAATATCAAGGAAATAGTGCAGTGTTCGCACACGACAGGGGCTCGACTTGGAGCAGTATTGATGGGCACAAATGATCTGGCGAGGGCGACCGGCGTGACGCTCGATATGATGTCTCCCTGGCTGATGGATTGTGTGTTGGCTGCCAAGGCTTATGGGCTGGCGATCATTGATGGGGTTTACAATAACTACTCTGATCAAAAAGCTTTTGTGGCCGTCTGTGAACAAGGGCGAGATATGGGGTTTGATGGCAAGACCCTCATTCATCCCTCACAAATCGCCAGTGCCAATCGAGTGTTTGCGCCCAGTAAAGAACAGCTGCAAGAGGCACTTGAAGTGGTCGCATTGTTTGAGCGCGAAGGGCATGAGAAGCTCAATGTGCTTGAGATTGATGGCCGTATGGTGGAGCGGTTGCATTATTTGATGGCTCAAAAGACATTAAAAACAGCCGATTTGATCAAGGAGCGAACGGAATGAAATTTGCGCGTGCACAGGAAATCGAGGCGGGGGAGGGGTTGGCGGATGCTTTGTTTGCTGATCTGGCCGAGCAGGTCGATAAGCTGCCGCTTGAGCGCTTTTGCACCAAGGGAGGCTGGCCGCTGAACGCTAAAATCAGCACCATCGCCATTTTGGAAGACCGTCCGCAAAAGCTTAAGCTCATTGTTTATGTTGGGTTTACGGAAACGGGTGCTGCGTGTTGCTCTGGCGACAATTTCGAGCATGAGCATTTCGAAGAGCTGTTGTTAGAAATCGATAGAGCGGGAGAAAACGACCAGACCAGCTGGACGTGCGATTTTCCTGCGAGTAATTGACCAGCTTTGCACCTGGTTTTATCGAATCCTGGTTTTTGAAGAGCGTTTTGTGCGGGACTTGCGATTGCGCCATCGGCGTCCTAGATCGTCGAGAGTAAGGATCCAGGCATCCGATCCCTTGTTGCGGCGCCAGCTGGCACCAGCCGCCACAAGTTTGCCGTTTGGCAGTTTCGAGAGCCCATAAAGCTGATCGGACTTGCCTTCAAACGAACGCTTCCAGATCAGTTTTCCTCGCTTGTTGAGGCGTAACATCCAGGCTGTGCGAACTGTGATCACGGCGAGATTTTTTGTCGTGCCACCTGCCAGCGCAAGATGTCCATTTGGCAGCGCAATCAGCGCCTCAGTGTGGTCGTCTCCTGAACCGCCAAGCCGTTTCTCCCAGATCAGCTCTCCTGACCCATTGAGTTTTGCGACCCAGATATCGCGGCCAGTGATGCTGTCTTTTTCAAGTTTCCAGCCGGCGATGGCCAGTTGTTTATTCTCGAGCTGGATAATTGCACGGGCGACATTTTCTGCTGAGCGATAGGTCTTGTTCCAGATCGTTTTGCCCTTTGGGTCCAATTGTACGGCCCATGAATAGGTCTTGGCATTTTTATTGGCCTTGGTGCCGCCTGCTGCGGTTATTATGCCATCTGAGCGAATGGTGAGGGCGCGTAGCCAGTCGCGCCCCTTGGTACCAAGTGTGCGTTCCCAGATTTTCTTGCCATTGCCATTGAGACAAAACACCCAGCCATCTGCGCCTCCCGGGCCAGCTGATTTTGTGTAGCCAGCGACAATGATTTGGCCCTTGGGGCTGACTTTGATGGCGTAGGGAATATCATATTGCGGGCCGCCAAATGTTTTGCGCCAGACAAGACTGCCATTTTTATTGTGGCGCATAATCAGCGCATCGCCCCGACTGTTTGGGCTGGGTTGGCTGATGGCTGCTGTGACAAAGCCTCCATCGGGCAAAATGGCGACCGATGTCGCCATGTCGCGCTGGTCCCCACCATAGGTTTTTTGCCACAATAATGTTCCAGAGGCATCGAGCCGCAATAGCAGGATATCGGCATCATCATTTTTCTTGGAGCGCGTATAGCCAACCGAGATGGTGCTGCCATCATTGAAAGAGGCGATTGCGAAGCTGGTTTCGCGTTTGGGGCCGCCAAAAAAGCGTTCCCAGTTTTCGCTGGCGCGAGGGTCACTCATTTTGGGATCTGCACTTTTGGCCGGAGAGGTCGTGGCGAACAAAACGGTCATCAGGCTGAGCAAGAACGCGGCCGGTGATACAGCAAAGCGCAGCCTTGAGGAGGGGCCGCTGCAGCGAGCGCTTGTCCCTCTCTTGATGCCAAATTTTTGCGGCTGTTCCTTCATGCGATCTCCAGGTCGGGGCCTGACCGGTCAATGTTCACTAGCTTCTCCATTTGCCTGCTTTGCAAGCCATCCATTCTCATGGATGGCACCCCAGATCAAAGGCCAACCCGTTTATGAGTTTCTAGCCTGGTAGTGTTTGTTCAAAATACGGCGCCAGCATGGCTGAAAAGGTCACAGGTCACCAAATAGCACGTATAACCCAATTGGCCACATGACATCTCGTTTATTTTGGTTGCAGTGCCAGTAAGTAGCGTTCGATTTCATCGCTTGTACGGATGATAGGGGCAAGGTCACGCTCGTTCTTTGCGAGACCGATACTGCCTTCGACGCAAGCCAGAATAAAGGTTGCGACAGAAAGAGGGTCTATTTCCTCAATGATATTGCCAGCTTTGATGCCGCGCTTGAGTACGCCGACAAGGGCTTCTTGCCATAGATGGAAAATCTTGTTGATGTGTAGACGAAATTCTTCATCGATCGGCGACATTTCTTGCGCGAGATTATTGAGCGGGCATCCCAGCATGAGCATTTCCATGCCATAACATTCAGCTGCTTTTTCGAGGGCATCCTGGATGGCATTGAGCGGCTCATGTGAGTTATTGAGAGTGTCCAGCCAGATTTCAGTGATTTTACCGTGGATCAATTCATCAACCACCGCCACACCCAGCGCCTGCTTGCTGGTAAAGTGGTGATAGAATGCTCCCTTGGTAAGGGAGGTTTTTTCGAGAATGGTATCTACCCTCATGCCTTGAAATCCGTGTTTGTGAATTTCATGAAAGGCCGCCTCCAGCAAGCGTTGGCGGGCATTGGGCTTTTGTGTTTTGGATACGACAAGTTGATCATTCATACCTCTATTCATGCACCCAAACGGGGTTGGTATCAATGATTTTGATGATCTGGTTGTCGAACCAGGGAGGTTTTTGATCCTTACAACAGGGACGGGTTCGCGGGTTAAAGGTTCATTACCGATTATAGCGTAGGCTTTGAGGGGAGTAGGAATAGCGTTTGTGGTGAGTTGTAAGGGTGCGTGATGACAAGATCTCAAGCAGGTTTAAGTGAGCAATGGTCATTATTGAGCGTTGTATCCCCTCGTCGAGCGAGTGCCCTCAAACGACGGCTGTGCCAATTTTCTTCTATTTTCCTGTTGGCAATGTTTTGTATCCCGGTGACCGGTGTGATGGAAGCGGGCGTTGCCAATGCGCAAATTTTCCAAAATAGTGCCCAGCATGCCAGAAATGCTCGCTTGAACCGTGCAAGGTCTCGCAAGAGATCAAGGGCGAGGGCAAGAACGCGCATTGTTTCCAGGCCGAAAAAATCGTTCTTTGGCTCCTTGTTTGGCTCCCAACCCTCTGGCGGCAATAGTAGCAAGCCATTTCAGGGGCTAAAATCGCTTTTTGATGGTATTCAAGGAAAGTCTCAAAGGGCGCCCCGTCCTGCATCAGTGCGTGCGTCATATGAAAAAAGAATGCGCGAAGCCGCCAGACTTGATGCGAATTCAGCCAATGAGCGCTTGCTATCGCGATCTGGCCGTGCATCCACAGGCTGGGGGTATGATCCAGGGCGGGCAGCCTCAGCCGCGCAAAGCCGATGGGGCAAGGGCCGATATCGCACCATGTGCGTGCGCATGTGCGATGGCTATTACTTCCCAGTCAGTTTCAAAGCAAGCTCAAATCAGCTGGAGGCGGATGCGCAATTTTGTAATTCAGATTGCTATAATGCACCGACCAAACTGTTTTACTACTCCAATCCTGGTGGAGACATCGAGAATATGCGTGCCCTTGATGGTGTCCGATATAAGGATATTGCCAACGCGTTCAAATATCGCAAAGAGTATGTAAAGGAGTGCCGATGCAAGGCGGCGCCCTGGTCGCGGCAGGCCAGGCAGCAACATGAAAGCTGGGGCCTGCAGGCACGCAACCACGCGCAAGATGCTAAAACTCCTTCCCAGCCAATCAAGCAGTCCCCTTTTGAGATCCACTCTGAAATGCCTCATGGTAAAAGCATGGGCGAAATGGATATGACCAGCGCTTTTGCGACGCCAACGGGGCGTTCTCATGCACAATATTAAGGCAAATGACAAAAAGTGCTGATTGCCGTCACTATTGTTGCAAAAAGACTTGTCATTACCCGGACAATCACGCTAAGATTTTTAAGAATAATCTTCGATCTATGTGTCTGATACAAACTGCTTTTTACCTTAATGGGGGCGAGCGGTTCGGTTTTTGGTATTTTTAAAAGTGGTGTGCAATTGTTATGGCGCGTGTGAAGCGAATTTTGGGTGCTGGAAATTTGGCGAGAAAGCTAGCTGGATCTCTACTATTGATCGCTCTGGTTGTCCTGGCAGTCGGATTTTCGAGCCCAAAATATTTTTCTGCCAGCGCCGCCAATTGGCTTGATCAGATTTTTGGCAATGCGAAAGTTCAAACCCGCTCAAGCTATCGTCGACAAAAGCCGCGTCGGGTGCGTCAGGTGCGCCGCAATGTTTACGCGATTGGCCGTATTGACCGTGAACTAAAACCGGTTAGAAAAAAACGCCGCACCTACCGTATTCCCAAAGCACGCACCAGCATTTATGCCTCAAAAGGCAAGTCCTATAGAACCATGTGTGTGCGCACATGTGACGGTTTTTTCTTTCCCGTTAGTTTTGCAACCAGTAAAAATCGCCTGAAGAAAGATGAGCGCGTTTGCAAATCAAGCTGCGGAGCGCCAGCCAAACTTTATTATTATCCCAATCCCGGTGCGGATATTGAAGACATGGTCTCCTATCGGGGTAACAAGAAATACAAGAAGCAGAAATATGCCTTTTTGTATAAAACCAAATTTGTCGCCTCGTGCCGGTGCAAACCCGAACCCTGGACGCAAGCTGCCAAACAAACGCATGCAAAATATGCCCGTACAGAGCTGAAACAACGCCAGAAAATTGCTGCTCGCAAAAAGGCCAGCAAGCGGCGGGTCGTACGCAAGCGGTCAAAAAGCCGCCGCAAGGGGCGTCGCTATAGCCGTCGCTCATCGCGCAACAAACACCGTGCTTTGCGCACAGTGGGTCGCAACCAGCGTGCGCGCCGCAAACAGGCTAGGCGTACTTACCGGGTTCGCAAGGCGCGCCGAGCCAATAGCGGGACATTTTGAGATTGACGTCTTCGCATGATCTGACACAATAAGCTTATGAGTGTTGATGCGACCCCCTTTTTTTCCGCAAGCCGCCGACAGGCGCTTTTACTGGCGATAGGCGCTGGCATATTCGCTGTACTATTGGCTGGGTTCTGGCCATTTTCCAGTGGATTGCGAGAAGATGAAGAGCTGATTTTTTTGCCGACCTCGGCAGTTAAAAATAGCGACGGCGGTTGGGCTGTACCGGTTCATACATGGGTATTTGAACGCGAAGAAGATGATATTTTGCGCCGACTTGGACGAGCGCTGATCGGTGAACTGCTGGAGCAGTTTGGTGTATCCGAACAAGAAACGCGCTCGCAACTTTTTCAAGACCGGATCAAATATTTTCTCGTCGATAATAAGCGCGCCAAGAGAATAAAAATCTCGATCAGCTCGCTCAATCGCTCCATCCCCCTTGCCGTTCAACTTGATAAATCATCCGCCAATGGCCACGCGAAGACACTCGTCAATTACGAGCACAAAGAAGTGGATGGCAGCTGGTTGACCCTGGCAGCAAAATTGCCCAAATCTGATCAGCGTAATTTTTTGGGGCAGATCAAGCTGGTGCCGCCAACCGGGCACTCGGTGATCTGCGATATTGATGATACCATCAAGGTCAGCAATGTCCTGGACAAGCGCGAACTCATTCGCAACAGCCTGTTTCGGCCCTATCAACCGGTACTCGCCATGTCGCGCCATTTGCGCCAGCTGGAGAGGGGCGGGGCCTATTTCCACTATGTTTCGGCCTCACCCTGGCAGCTCTATCCCTCGCTGCGACAGTTCTTGAAGAATTATGTTCCCAGCGGCGCGATCGCCTTGCGCAATTTTCGTCTCAAGGACAGTAGCTTTGTGGCGTTTTTTCGCTCAAGTCAGACCTATAAAATAGACCGTATCAGCTCTATTATAAAGCGCTACCCAAAGCATCACTTTACGCTGATTGGTGATAGCGGCGAACATGATCCAGAAGTTTATGGAGCGATCTACCGTGCTTTTCCATCGCAGATCAAAACCATCACTATTCGGGCGGTGGCGGGATCGGATATGCGCAAGCAACGCTTCAAGCTGGCGTTTAAAAAAGTCCCCGAAAAAATATGGAGTGTGCGCAGTTTCGCGGCGCAATAAGATTGCCAGTATTTAGTGCTGTTGTCTCCATGTGTTTGCGCAAGGGGAGGTCGGAGCGGCTCCATGCCGGACCGCTAAAGATGGTTCCTCGATAAATATGCGGAAGAAAACAATGCCCCGAAAACATTCATTGGCCGTATATTTTCAAGGATGACGATAAGAGAGAACCTCACCAATCGTCATCCTTGAAAATTTGTGGCCACGATAGTCGAGTTGTTGAACGGCTTTAACCCAAAAATTTGTCGAGGAACCATCTTCAGCGGTGGTTTAACTTGCCGCTCAAATTGGTGCTGTTGCGCCGAGGGGGGCTAGAATTGCTCTATGAGGCGCTCCAGATAGTCAAGTTCGGCGGGTGGTCGCGTGCTTTGGCCAAGACGGCGGCGCAGTTCTTCGAGAATATCGCGGGCGCGGCGGGTGTCGATCTCGCGCGGTACTTTGACATTGTCACCATAGTCGGGACCGCTGGTGCGCTGTGCCCGGCCAAGGGGGTCTCGATTGCCACGACCGCTTTGTTGTTGGCCCTGTCCTTGCCCATTGCGCCTCATTTGCTCGGCCAGCTCCGAGGCCCCTTTGCGCAGATTCGAAAGGGCTTTTCCTTGTTGTTGTCGTGCCCCGTTTAGTTGCTGGCGACCAAGCTGGCTTTCGGCGCGTCCCATATTGCTGCCGGCCCGCATCAGGTCTTGCGGTATCCGTGACCCGGCGCTGCCCATTTGATCCATGAGATCATTGAGACCGTCCAGAAGTCGTCCTTGGCGGCGTTTAAGCTCGCTTGCCCCTGCTTGTTGCATTTGATCACCAGCGCCTCCAGCCTGCCCGCCAGGTTGACGGCCCGGCGATTGGCCTTGGCCTTGACCCTGTCCGCGTCCTTGGCCTCGTTGCTGCCCTGGCTGTTGGCCAGGTTGTTGTCCCCGCCCTTGTTGTTGTCCTTGTTGTCGCCCCTGCCGCTGTCCTTGTCTTTGCCGTTGGCCATCGCGGCGCCCTTGTTGGCTTTTGCGGTGGGTTTCATCCAGCAGGCGTCTTTGCTGCATGATCATCTTGCCGAGCTGATCGAGTT
>JAJRQA010000003.1 GCA_024280475.1 Alphaproteobacteria bacterium | reverse complement strand
TCTGAGCCAGGATCAAACTCTCATATTTGAGAATTCAATTCTGTCTATCGACCCGGATGGAAATTCCAGGTCATCGCTATGCGTTTTGCGTTTATTGACGAGTTCCAACACATAGATTTTTCAAAGGTACAAGTACCAATAAAAAACCATGGTTGAAAATCAAAACACAGATAGACAAAGTCTCTTTCAGCCCACATTTTCCACCAGACATCTCGACCCGAAAGCCGATCAATCTAATTTCGAAAGTGAGCCCGCCAGGACTCCGCTGCCTGCGTTTCTCTTTCTTCATATTCACTTGTCAAAGAGCCAGATCTCCAAGAAACAGAAGATCATCTTTCTCACCGCTGAGGCTAAGCCCCAAACAGAGATCAAAAGCCAATACTGTATCCCTCCGGTTAAACCGGCGTTACACAGCACAGCGTCTGATGAAAGTATTTCCGATCAGTTAGGAGCCACAAAAGAGTGTCTCGCCGTCTGATCAGGAGTTGAGTTATATGCCCCGCCCCCAAATTGGTCAAGCACTCTTTTCAACTTTTTTGCAGTTTTTTTAACCTAGCCGTAACGAGCCGTTTCTGGTCGCAGGTCGAGCCTGTCTTTACGTCCCCCAAACCGATTACTCCAAGGATACACTATATATAGGGCTTATCTGGAGAACTTAAAGGAGGACTGTAAAAAATCCCATATTCGGCACTGTAATTAAAACTATATAACTATTTGTAAACATTGATATTTTTAAATATTAGCACCGTCCGCCTAAAGCCGCCCTATGGATGCGATCACGCTGATTTACCCTCTAGTTGCGCAGTTCAATGCCCTTGTGCATAAACTGTGGATTTCATAACAAGGCCACATTAAGATAGGAAACTTGGAGATCGGGCCGTCCACTCAAAGCGCATCCAGCGCAAAAAATATCTTAAAGCGTCGAGCCAGACTGTAAGCTGACGCCAGATTAGCGCCTTTGTTTAAGGAACTTTCACGTTTGAGCCACTCGCGCCACATTAAAAGAACCGCACGTCGGCGACGTGCGCTCGTTCCAAGCGGCACGAAGAAAGCCTTGCCGCAGGTTTATCTGCGTGGCGGCAACAAAATAATGCCAGAGATCTACATGACGGATCATGGCACCCATAAGGGCTCGATGGTCAAGTGGATGCTGAGCACCATATTTGCCGGTATATTTGGGATCGGAGCAATTGGCACCGTGATCTACGCGTCAATGAATTCAGACAAGAAACTGGGATCTGGAGACTTCGCCACCCAATTGCGAGATATCAGCACCAAGGCAATGACACCTCTCAAACCGCTGCTGGTCCATCGCCAAACCGGACCGCGTTTTATCGGCACCAAAAGCGATCGACTGATTGTTACCTCCAAGGGATTGTCGGCGCGCCACATCATTCACGATACCTATTCAAAAAAGCGCAATAACAAAGCCTATTTGATCATCAAGCCCTATGCGCTGATGGCAACCTCTTTCGCCACAGCCAGCCCAAATGATCAATCCACTATTCCGGTTTTCAACCCCTACAAGCTATATACGAATGCCGCCCCTGCCCGCCGTTCAAAAAAGGGAGCCAAAACGGCTCTTCTCGCCAATGCTCTTACCAAGACCTTTGTATTGCCTCTGGCCATCAATGCAAATGATGATCACTACAAGCTCACCGATGACATGGCGCAAAAGCTGGTAGCAATCGCCGCAAGTGATTACTTCACGGCGCGCGATGAAACCGAAGCACAAGACCGCCTCTCCCGTCAAAAAGACGAAGCTGATGGGCCCAAAACGACTTATAAAAACACCACGGTCATTGCCAAACAACAAGGTGCTCCGGTGATCGAGCACGACAATACCCAGCAACACGAAAAAACCGTGCGCTCTGGCGATAGCATGAACACGATGCTACGCGCGGCCGGAGCCGAATATTGGCAAAGTACGCAGATTATCAACGCCATGAACAAGGTATATGCGGCTCATTCCTTGAAAGTTGGCCAGAAACTGCGCTATGTGACCGCTCCAAAAGCATCCGACGCGGGCAAAAGCGAACCCGTTGAAGTGGCGCTCTATAGTGGTAAAAATCATCTCGTGACGGTGGCGCGCAATGAAGCGGGGGAATATGTGGCAAGTGCAGAACCTCGTACCACGAAATTTTTTGGTCGCGCCAATTCATACCCACGCCGGGCGTCCTTGTATCAAAGCTTCTATCATTCAGGGCTGATGCAAAAACTGCCCCCTGAAACCATTATGAAGCTTTTGCGTATTCACGCTTTTGACACCGATTACAAACGCACCACCCAACCCGGGGATAATTTCGAAGCCTTTTTCGATATGCGTGAAGACAAGGAGCAGTTCGAGAACATCCCCAATGAGCTGCTCTTTACCTCAATCACCATCAATGGTGCCAAACGCGCTTTTTATCGCTTCAGAACGCCCGATGGCCGCATTGACTATTATGATCGCAACGGCAAGAACTCGAAAAAATTCCTCATACGCAAGCCAGTACGTGGCTCTCGTGTCCGCTTGTCCTCCGGCTTTGGGCTGCGCATGCACCCTATCTTGAAGCGCCGCAAACTGCACGCAGGGACCGATTGGGCCGCCAGTATCGGCACGCCAATCCTGGCCGCTGGCAGTGGCACAGTCGTAAAAGCTGGCATGACGAGGTTTAATGGCAATTATATAAAAATCCGCCATGCCAACGGCTATAAAACCTCCTATAGCCACATGCATAAAATTACCAAAGGCATCGTAAAAGGCGTACGAGTTCGACAAGGACAATTGATCGGACAGGTCGGCAATACCGGCCGCTCGACCGGCCCCCATCTGCATTATGAGGTGTTGATCAATAACAGAGCCGTCAATGCCATGACCATTCCCGTGCCACGTGGCCGCGTGTTGGATGGTTATCTGTTGACCAAATTTAAAAAAGAACGCGATCGCATCGACGAGCTCATGGGCCGTGACCCGGTCACAACCAAAGTGGCCTCGGCCAACTAACAGCCCTTGCTCTCAAGGACTGGTTATTGCCGCCGTTTGATCACTTTGAAACTTGAAGGCAGCCCAGCGCGCGATCCACGCGGCGTCCCACCCCCATCAAGACACTCACCATCAACGGTTTTGATCTCGCCAACATCTTTCATGTCGCCAACCAGCAAATCGCCGTTCATATCGCGTATCCTTGCCGTGAGCCCGCTAGCCTCAAGAGCGCTGGCATATCGCCAATTACCCTGTTTGACATTCAAAAAGCCAATCAGCAGCACCCTCGCATCGCGCCAATTATCGCAACCGCCGCCTGTATCGCTGCCCGCCGTCAAACCAATGGGGGAAAATCGGCACGAAGAAGTGCGCTTGAAACTGGCCCCCTTGCCAGTGCGCGGAGATCCCCAGGGAAAATATTTTATGGGACCATAGCAGTCGATGCGTAATCGGAAGCCCTTGCTATTCGCCATCATGAACTTGCCCTCATAGGTCTTGTCGCTGCCGCGATCATAGGCCTGATCGCCAAGAGCGGCGCTCCCATAAGAAATCAATAAAAACAACAGAAGAAATATTCTCATTGCGACGCCTCCGTTGATCAAGAAACTCAACCTGCTGCACACCTCTCACCCTATCTCTCCACAATACACCGAGCCAAGGCGACCGCAAGGAGACTTTGTGGCGCTCAAGCCACTTGTCACAGAGCAAATCGTGCCGATAATGGTACAAGAGTGATTCGTTTCATGGCTGGGGGACAAAAATGAATATGCGCGATAGCACAAGCGAGCTGACAATCGGTACGGCACCGCCGCCGCGCCTTACTGCCCTGTTCATTGATTTCGACAATATATATATATCCTTGCTCAGCCGCGATCGCTTTGCTGCTACCCATTTTGCCACCAATCCCGTGGCCTGGACGTCAGCCCTGCTGGCAGGCGGACTTTCCACATCAGCCATCGACAATGGAGGTATCGTGCCGCGCCGACGCATGATCATCGCCCGCGTCTATGGCAATCCGGTTCTAAAGAACAAGGACCGCAGCAGTTTTGCCTATGTCCGCAATCATTTTATGCATGCCGGCTATGAAGTCATCGATTGCCCTCCCCTCACCAATCAGCTCAAAAACGGCTCCGATATTCGGATGGTTCTGGATATGCGAGACTGGCTCGAACATAATCCACGGGTCGATGAATTTGTCATCATGTCGGGGGATAGCGATTTCGTGCCGATCTTGTTGCGCTTGCGCGCTCATGATCGCCGTACGATGATCTATGGAGGGCTGCAAACAGCAAAATCTTACACCTCCCTCGCCGATGAAATCATCACCGAAGATGCGCTTGTGTCGTTTTTGCACAAGAGTGCCGGGCGCCCGGTGCAAAAGACCGCTCCCTCAACCGCCAGACAGATCCCCACCGATCCGCTCGACGAAGCGCGGCGTGAAATCATTGAAGAAGTGAGCAAAATTGTTGAAGCCTCCGACAAGCCCGTTTCCATGGAGTTGTTGGCCACAAGCGTGCGCAACACCATTGGGCTGAAACGCACCATTGATACCAAATGGGCTGGGCATGGACAATTTTCCGTGCTACTGGCCCAGGCGCTAAGCCAGAAATTTATGCTGTCTTCCACTCCTCCTTATATGGTCTGGCACAAAGAGCTTCACAAAGAACCTGCCGCTCAGGCTGAGCCCAGCCTGGCTGTCGACGCAGTCAAGAAACCAAACAATCGAGAACTTGTCGATGTTGAGCAAACGAAAACCAGCGATGAAAAGACAGATAGTTCTGATAAAGCTGGACCGACTCCCAGACCTTTGATCGAGAATATCTTGCAAATAACTGATATTCCTGCTCTTTCCTCAAGATATTACCAGCGCCTATTCGATTTGATGGCAACGGAAATCGCGCAAAATGGATTTGTCTTCACAAAAACCGCTGACAATACCGCGCAGCGAGGCAAAGAAATAAAGCTACCTGTTGATCCCGAACATGTGCAGAGCATATTGCACCGCATCCGACGCCATGGTCACTGGTTCAATGAAAAAGACAATGCGATGAGCCTTGCACAAGCATTCCGCGATTCGGTGATATCCGAGTGTGCCGAAGCAGATTTTAACCTGACCCAAGCACAACAAAAATCCCTCGACGATTGGTTCTTGCCAGTAGATAGCGACCAACAGGCCTCACTGGACAAAAAGGACAGTGTCGCCAAAAAGAGCCTCGCAAAACAATCAGGCGAACCGGCCCCAAAAGACGTCGCCGTTTAGATCTTTCGTTGGACAAAAGAAAACAGGAGCTTTGGTATATTCAAGGCCCCTGTTCATTGTCTGATGTAAGCTATTTATAACTCTTGTGACGTTTGCGCTTGCGCTTGTAGCGAGCCAGGCGTTTCCTTGCCAGAGATTTTCGTCCACAACCATAGTGCCAAGAACGTTTGGGTCCAACATCGATATGAACCGTGGAAGAATTGCAATAGGTGCCAATACCTCCGCGCCCCGCTAGGGATTTAAGATATTTTGCCAGTTTGTATTTATTGACGCCCGACACCTGAATATCGACTGCTTTGCAACTCACATGAAAAGAGCGTCTGGCCCCCCCGACACGTCGATTGTAATGTTTGGAGCGATAACCGGACTGAATATGTACCCGTTTGCCATAATGCCAGGCGACCGTATTCAAGAGCATGCGCAGATCTGTAGGAATGCAGCCGATCTTTGCTTTTCGGCGCTTGCCGACCATACCTGAAAGTCTACTGATACTGGCACCGATAGGCGCTAATCGATGTGCCATTTTACGAATGGCACTCATGCGGCTGATTGGAGATTTCTTTTTTGTGCGCCGCTGTAGCCAACTGGGTCGAACCGGTTCGATATAATGGCTTTCATTGTCGAAACTGCCTCCCATATGGGATCGCCACGAGGTATTGCTGCTCGATTTAGCGATGCCACTTCCACCTATACGGCGAGGTTCGTTAGTGGTTTGACACCCTGCCAAGGCAATTGCCGCAATCAATAAGATTGTGCATCGTACATACTGTTTCATTACAGACAAGCTCTCCGCTTTACCTGCTGGCACGCACGAAACAATTTTCCAGCTTTTGACCAAACTAAAATCGGGGAGCACGACAACTCGAAACGTTACGTTGAATATGTACCGCGACAAGCGAGGTACATAGCCCGATATGTAAGGTCAAATATAGGGTGGTTGGTTTAAAGAAGTCTTATCAAGCCTTAAATTTTAAAGCTTTGCGCCGCTCTTACGGCTGGCATCTTCCCAAAAAGGTTGTGCATTAAATAGCTCATCCATCGCTCCAGTTCTCCCCCGCTCATCGCCATTTCAATAAATTAACAGCACGCTTGAACTGATCGATCTTCAAAACTTGAGATCAATACGCTCGAGAAATTAGGCAAAAAAAAGGCAAATCCTGCGCTGGCAAAAGACAATAAAAAAAGTGTGGCTAAAAGGAATCCCGTTCACGCATGAACCTCAGATATCGCATTTTTAGCTTGTGATTGTCGATGCTAATGGCTTGAAATGCGCCACGACGCGGGTGTAGACGGGGCGTTTGAATGAAACAACGAGGTCGATTAGCTCGTTAATATCGCCCCACCGCCATTGATCAAATTCCACGGCATGACCATTGGCACCGCTGATATCGATCTGATCATCTGCTCCCAAAAAACGCATGGCAAACCACTTTTGAGTCTGCCCGCGATACTTGCCGCCCAATGCGGATCCCAGCACCTCCTTGGGAAGGTCATAATTGAGCCAATCGGGGTATTCACCAATAAGTTCGGCATGATTGGTACCGATTTCTTCTTGCAGCTCACGCATGGCTGCTTCAACCGGCGTCTCGCCTTTATCAATACCGCCTTGCGGCATTTGCCACATTTTTTGCGAGCCACCGGTGTCCCACTTGGCAATACGGCGACCGATCCAGACCTTGCCAGAGCCATTGAACAGCAAGATGCCAACACAGCGCCGAAAAGGAAGATCAGTGGCACTTGTCATGAGCGTGATGTCCCATAGGCCGCCGACACAGGCACCAGATGAAAGCCGCGGCTTTCCAGCTTGCGCGCCCATTTGCTAATCATATTGATGGAAACGGGATGCATGTGCGCCACACCCACGGCAAATCCTGAGCGCTTTGCAGTGGCTTCCAGTTTTTGCAAGGCCCGGGTGATCGCGCGTTCGCTGGGGTTTCTGTCTATTTGCAGATTTGCTTGAGAATATCCAAGCCCGACCCGTTCGGCTATCTGCGAAAGCGCCGGACTACCTCCCGTATTCTCACGAAAAAATACCAGCCCGCGATGTTGTAATTCCTTGAACAAGCCATCAGCAGCTTTTTTATTGGCGAGAAAACGCCCGCCCTTATTATTAACCACTCCAAAATAGCCTTTGAACCGACCCAGTGACCAATGCAGACGAGAACGATTTTCCTGCGCACTATTGGCGGCCAAAAGAGTGTGTGGACCAGTATCGCTTTCAGGATAATCATAGGGTTCCAACGGCACTTGCAACATCAGTTCATGCCCCATATTCCGCGCCTTGCCGACCAATTTTGGCAGCCGGCGTCCATAGGCTGAAAAGGCCAGAGAGATTTCAGGTGGCAATTTTTGTACGGCGCGCTCTGAAAGGCGTTGATTGAGCCCAAGACCTGTTATCAAGATGGCAATACGAGGCATGGTGTCGGCAGCTGTCAGGCCCGCACGGGCATAGGCGAGCGCTGGACTACGTCCATCGGTTGAGCGCTTTGGCAGCGGGCCAAATTTACTTTGTTCGATCAGCCCGTTTCGCGGCCCCTGCCCTGTTGGTGTCGCAGATGATCGCAAATGATCGGGCGTCACATCAAGCACAACCTGCGCTCGACCACCGCTCAAAGCTTGTGGCATTGAAGGGACGACAGGCGCGGAGAGAGCCAGTTTTTGCGGCTTTGTTTCCTTGTTTATATGCATGAGAGCGCTTGGCTCTCCTGATAAAGGCGTGCCGCTAGCCAGCGCCCAGACGAAGACGCCTAAGAACAGTGCCAGCACCAGCATTGTTGCCACACCTAAAGCTTTCATTCCCAATTTTCTCCCAGCACCTGACCGAATCACTCAAATCATAACGCAAAACGCGAACAGGCGCACATTCTCATGTACGCCTGAACAATTGATTTTCTGTCAGTTCCATTTTCGTTTGGTTTGGAACCAGATAGCTTTACGAAATCACCTTAGCACCCCTCGGCACAAGTCCTGACCCCACCCATGGGATCATAGCGGCACATATGGCAGTTACCCCAGTGCGCCGTCTCGATACTGGTATCTTGCAAGCACTGTGTGCCTGTCAGATGGGCCGCTATGCCCCACCCGAAGGGGCGGATGAGGTCAGGACTTGCGCCGAGGGGTACTAATTGGCAATGGTCTTCTTTGGCGCACTTGCCGCATCACTTTTCTTGGCCTCACCGACCGTGACGCCGTGCAGGAAGTCGAGCGCGAATTTAAGCTGCGTGTCTTTCGCCCGGTCTTTGGGGACATAAGACTGCGATCCGCTTTCTTCCTTATCAATACCACTATTTTTAAGATGACCACGCAAGCTTGCTTCGCCGCGAGGCTTGATGTTTCTTTTTGCCAGTTCTTCTGGCAAAGGCTGGACGACCTTATGATCGGGCTTGATCCCCTTGGCCTGGATCGAACGGTTTGACGGTGTATAATAACGAGCTGTGGTCAAGCGGATCGCTCCGTTTGCGCCGAGCGGCACGATAGTTTGGACCGACCCCTTGCCAAATGACCTGGTGCCAACAATGGTGGCACGTTTGTGATCTTGCAAGGCTCCCGCGACAATCTCGGAAGCTGATGCGGACCCACCATTGATCAATACGACGATTTTACCACCGTGAGTGAGATCGCCAGAGTGGGCATTGGCCCGCTGGGTTTCCTCGATATTACGGCCACGGGTCAAGACGATGGCGCCTTTTTCAAGGAACACATCAGAGACATCAATAGCCTGATCGAGAAGACCGCCAGGATTATTGCGGAGATCGACGATATAACCCTTGATCTTGGGACCTATCTCTTTGTTCATCTTGCGAATAGCAGCTTTTAGCATATCGGTTGTCTGCTCGTTAAAAGTAGTGATACGAACATAGCCGATATCTTTTTTATCACCTTCGACACGAGATTTGACGGGATTAATGCGAATTTTATCGCGCACGACTTTGACGTCAAACGCGTTCTCCTTGCCTTTTCTTACGATGGTCAGGGTCAAGGGAGTGTTGATCGGACCGCGCATTTTATCGACGGCTTCGCCAAGCGACAGACCAGTAATGCCTTCGCCATCCAGATGAGTAATAAGGTCGCCAGACAAAATACCAGCGCGCGAGGCTGGTGTATCATCAATCGGTGAGACCACTTTGACGATACCGTTTTCCATGGTCACTTCGATACCAAGGCCCCCGAACTCACCACGGGTCTGCACCTGCATATCTTCAAAATGCTTGGCATTGAGAAAAGAGGAATGAGGATCAAGGGAACTCAACATGCCATTAATGGCTGTTTCGATCAGCTTCTTGTCGTCAGGTTTTTCCACATAGTCGGAGCGTACGCGCTCCAGCACCTGCCCAAACAGATCAAGCTGTCGATAAATTTCGGTATTTGCAGCAGTCGCCGAGTGGCTGCGCATCATGTTCAGTACCGCAGTCCCGGCTGCCAGCATAGCCATCGCCATGAACGCCCAAAATGCAAACTCGGTTTTCCGCATAATTTTCATACCTTTTCTTTGCCGGTTTTTCCGGTGACTTTGCTCCACCAGGGGGCTGGGTTGATCGGTCGGCCCTTCTTACGAAATTCAATATAGAGCGATGGCAGGGGCTTACCCGCCATCTTATTTCTGCCAATCCCTGCTATCTTTGCAAGAACTTTCTTTGTAAAACTGTCACTTGTGGCTATTTTCGTATTTCTACTACTAACCTTTGTCGCACCCATAACAGCGACTGGTTCTCCAGCCAGAACAAATTGCCCAAGTGCCACATCGATTCGTTCCATACCCGCCAGAAGTATATGATAACCTCCACCGGCATTAATGATCAAGAGGTTCCCATATCTGCGGAACTTCCCGGCATAGACAACCCAGCCATCCGAAGGTGCTGTCACCTGTGCATTTGGTCTGGTTTCAATCACCATACCTTTGGAAATTGATCCAATTTTGTTATTGTCACCAAAAGATCGAATTTTTTTTCCCGATACCGGCAGAGGCAACACCCCGCGGGTTTTGGCAAACGCCACGGCCGGCTCAATACGTCCTGGATTTAAAAAAGCCAGTTTCTTATTCCGCTTACCCGCCTTGCCAGCTGCCAGTTTTTTCTCATATTGGCCAAGTCGGCTGTTTTTGGCAATTTCTTTATTCAATTTGGTGATCAATTCAGACAGCGAACTGACACTCTTTGTGTGTAGATTGGCCACATTACGCAGATTCGACAGCTGACTTTTACGCGCGGCAAGACGCGCTTTTTTCTGCGACATCAACCGCTTGATACTGATCTGGTTAGACGCCAGCATAGTGCTTTGCTTCTTTAGCCGATTGCGCTCAGAGCGAATATTGGACGATACACGTACCAGCGCCGTGAGTTTGCTTGCCAGCTCGTCAGCTTGACCTTTTAGCTGTGGATAGAGCGAGCGCAACAACATGGCGCTACGCACCATTTTCAGGGCATCTGCTCTTTGTGTGAAGATAACAGGGGGAGGCTGACGACCAATTCTTTGCATGGAAGCCAGCAATGTGGCGATCTTGCCGTGGCGCTTCGCCAGTGAACTGCGGATCTTCGTTTCGTCATTTGACAGCTCTCCAAGCCGCAATTCAATGCGCGAAAGTATGCCCTCCCCGTCCTGAATACGCCTTGCTGTTCCAATCAGCAATTTGTTGAGACGCGAGCGCTCTTCGTCCAGAATGGAAACATTATGTTCAACGCCTTTTTGACGTGCTCGTGTTCTTTTGAGTTGGCGCTTGTAGCGCTGGAGCCGCTTGCGAGCCTCTTCCGCCTTATTTTCGAGTTCGGTAGCAGCGATCGCAGGGCCAGATGTGAGCACGGGGCCAGCCAGCATAAAAGCGCCAACCACAAGCACCAACGTGCTTGTCGCTAGACCCGAGCTGATTTGTCCATTCGTCACAAGCTGTTCTCACTGTCTGTCGTCAAACTGGTTTTCGCGGCATCCCATATCTCACTATACACTCAACTGTATGAACAACTAATGGGGTCGAAAAAATGGCCCCTTGATGGCAATACCAACCTCCCTAGATATTGACGCATGTCACCGGATCGCTTTTTGCCTGCAGGGATGGAGTGCAAAGCGACGTGGTACGTGTACCATTTGCCGAGCAATTCGTTGCTGCAGGCAAAAAGCGCCCGGCCCGTAGGGTGGGTCATAGCGGCCCATCTGACAGGCACAAACTGCTTGCAAGATACAGGTATCGAGACTGCGCACTTTCCGCCTGTCATTTGAGCCGCTTTGATCCCATGACATGTGTCAATTTCTGGGGCGGTTGGTATAACTCGTTGATAAATAATCGCCTTGGGAAACTCATCACGCAATTTTTCCCTAGTCACGATGATAGGGATGATTGCCAAGAATGGTCAAAGCCCGGTAGACTTGCTCAGCAAGAACAGCCCTGGCCAGGCCATGGGGCATCGTCATATCGGAGAGTGAAAGCTTGATCTGTGCCTTTTGCAACAAGGCATCGCCGTGACCATCTGGACCACCAAGCGCAAACACCAGCTCAGATGCTCCTCTGTCACGAATATCGGCAAGCAATTTGGAAAACTTTTGTGAATCCAGTGACTTTCCACGCTCATCCAGCGCAATGAGTACGGCCTTCTTGGAGACTTTCTTTAAAAGCTCGGCTGACTCAATTTTTTTTCGGGCCTTCAGGGCATTGCCGCGCCCTTCATTGATGACGCTTAACATACATTTGCCGATGCCCATCTGGCGGCCCATCGAACCAATACGCATTATATAGCGATCACATAATTCTTGTTCCGGGCCTTTCAGGCGGCCCACCGCAAGAAAATTGATATCCATGAAAAATACTCGAAATCCAGCTGATGACAGCGCCGTGCTCTTGCGTCCTAAACCTGTCCAATGTCCGGGCGTTCCGCCGACCACATTTTTTCAAGATTATAGAATTCGCGTATTTCAGGTTGGAAAATATGCACAATGACATCTCCCACATCAAGCAATACCCACTCGCCAGTGCTCTGTCCTTCGACTTTCACGCTGCGATTGTCCTGCTCCTTGAGGACTTTGATCAGTTTGTCGGCCCAGGCCCCCACATGTCGCCGTGAGCGGCCAGATGCAATGATCATCGCGTCCGCGATAGCCGTTTTACCCTCAAGGTCAATCGTGACGATTTCTTCACCCTTGCTGTCATCAAGGCATGTTGTAATAAATTCGACGAGGGAGGCTGATTTTCCGCCGAAGGGTGCAAGTGTGGTACGAGGGGCGCTATTCATAACATCCCCTTTGTTCACGACACCATCTGTCATGGTCTGCATTACTCTTTAATTGTCCTTTGAATTCCAGGTCTAGCTGATCAGCACGCCGTAAAATCGCGGCAAAATGCGCTCTATTCAAACATATTAAGCCATTTTGTTGCAAAAGCTGTTGTGCTTTTTGTGTTGATGATTTCATCAAACGCCTGATCGTTGCATTGATATTGCCGATGAACCCCCACCGGTTGGTGTCATTATAGACCTTTTTGTAAATTGGGCGCAACCGTTTGGGTGCGCTTAAAGTGAACAGCGCGCAAAAGCCGCAACACGCGCCGATGCTGGCGTCATACCCAACACTTAAATAAGGCTTTTTACGCAATTTTCTAGCCGAGACCGCGCTCTTTCAGGCGGCGAATATGAAAGCGCTGAAAGCTAAGGCCGGTCTCGTAACCTTTGATTTTGACCCAGGTGAAAGTATCAAACGTGGTCAAAGGCCCAAAGGCTCCTGGAAAAAAGGCCGGGAAAACAGCCAGTTCACGGCCTGATTTCTTGCTATCTTTTGCAACAGTTTCCGGCATGAAAAACGCGGTCGGTGTATTGACCACGCCCCAGCGGCCCGCCAGTTTTTTCTCGGTTACCGTCGTACCATCAAAATCGACGACTTCCCGGTCGCCCCAAAGATTGATCTGCAACAGCACAAAATTCTCGCGCACATATTCATTGATATATTTTTTAGACAAGATTTCTGTATGGAATTTCTTGCAATAGATGCAGCCCTTTTGCTCAAAAACGACAAGCAGGCGCTTGCCTGTTTTTGTTGCCTCGGCAAGATCTTCTCTCAGATCAAGAAATGACTCACCAACCCATTTTTGGGTATAAAGCCCATTGGCATCCCTGATTGCCTTGACCGCAGGTAGCTCAACGGGGTCCGATACGTTCGGCAATTGCTTGTCTTTCAAGAAAGTCTCAAGCTTTTGCTGGTCGTCTGCGCGGGCTGGGGCAAGCGGAGCCATAATCGTCAGGGCACAAAAACCCGCCAGCACCAGTGATGATATTATTTTGACCATGGCATCCTCTTTCTATCTAAGTTTAATATTGCATGCAGGATATATTAATCGGTCTAGTTTAAAAAGTCACGCACCTGACGCCTTAGAATAAAAGACTGTAGAAAAAGCGCGCAGAGACCAACATCAAGAACACCGCAAAACTTTTTTGCAGTACCTGTTTTGATAATTTATGGGCAAGACGCACCCCATAGGGAGCAGCAAAAATACTGGCAGGTATCACCATCAACACCCCCAGCAAATTGACATAGCCAAAGGAATAAGCTGGAAGGTTTTCAATGCCGCCCCCGGCCAGCACAAAGCCAATCGCACCGGGCAGCGCAATCAATACCCCCATACCGGACGAGGTGGCGACCGCCGTGTGAATGGAACGACCAAACAATGTCATCAAAACATTGTTGAAGACGCCGCCGCCGATCCCCATCAACACCGAGAAAAAACCCATTGCTGCTCCCAGCCCCTGAAAAAGCGGTGTTGGCGGGAAATCATCCCAAATCTGGAAGTCGCTGCGCCCAAATGTCATTTTTAACGCCATCAACAATGCAAGAACCGCAAATAATGCCCGCAACTGGCTACCAGAAATGATGGTCGCAACCAGTGAGCCTGCCCCCACCCCGATGAACACCCAAAGCGCCATTTTGCGCAGATAGGGTACATCAACTGCTTCGTGCTTGAGGTGACTTTGAAAGGAGCGAATAGAGGTTGGCACAATGATGCCGAGGGAGGTGCCAACGGCCAATTGCATGCGTACCAATGGATCCACGTCAAGAAAGATGAAAAACTGATAGAGCACTGGTACCAGAACCGCGCCGCCACCAACCCCGAACAGACCGCCAATGCCTCCCGCGATCAGTCCCGCAAGTAGCAAGGTCAGTGCAAAGGGTGCCAAAACAAGCAGTTGCGAGATCAACTCACCCGACATGCTGCCTCCTCCCGAATACTTTCCACAAGTGCCAATGCGTCAAGCACAACTTTCACCCCTGCCCCCGGCAGGCAAGCCTCTACGCTTAGATGCCGCCGCCAATGGCGGGCACCGGGTTCATTGAGGTAAAGCCCCAACATATGGCGGGTGATAGAGGACAAACGCACCCCATTGGCCAGCTCGCGATCGATATAGGGCACCATGGCCTCAACAATTTGCGTGCGTGTCATGGCCAAATCTTCTTCGCCATAAACCTGATGATCGACACAAGCCAGAATAAACGGGTTGTGATAAGCAGCACGTCCCAGCATCATTCCATCCATCAGCTTGCCATGTTGCGCGCATTGCGCAAGCGTTTCGATTCCGCCATTGACGGATATTTGCAGATCAGGGCGTCGTTGCTTCAACCGATAGACCCGATCATAATCAAGCGGCGGCACCTCGCGATTGTCTTTTGGACTTAAACCGCTGAGCCAGGCTTTTCGCGCATGTACTATAAAATGCTCACAACCAACGCTTGCGACGCGGTCAATAAAACGATCCAGATCCTGTTCGATGTCCTGCTCATCAACACCGATACGGCATTTAACCGTAACAGGGATCGAAACCGCCTCGCGCATCGCCTCGACCAAGCGCGCCGTCAAGTCCGGTTCCAGCATCAAGGCCGCCCCAAAATTTCCTGATTGCACACGCGAAGAAGGGCACCCCACATTGAGATTGATTTCATCATAGCCGTAATCCGCACCAATTTTTGCCGCCTGCGCAAGCTCATCAGGCTCGCTACCGCCCAGCTGCAGCACCAATGGTGATTGGCCGCTCGCAAACCCCAGCAATTGCTCACGCTTGCCATGTACAACCGCGCGCGCATGCAACATTTCAGTATACAACACCGCCCGCGTGGTCAGCAGCCGCATAAAGCTGCGGCAATGGCGGTCCGTCCAGTCCATCATGGGGGCCACGGAAAACCGATGGCTACTGATTTTTCTCATTTTGAATATCGCATAAACTAGAAATTAACGACCTCGTCGTACCTTCTTAAACATATTCATCGAATTGTCATCAAACGGGATGAGATAAAACCAAGTGGCTAAAGCAAGATACCATAAAGCTCAACGGGTGTTTGTAAAACCCGTTGGCACCTGGGGATTTGTAGAAAATATTATTCCAAAATGGGTTCAAGGCATTGAAGAGCCTATTAAAATTCACTACGATGTCGGCATGGGCCGCGATTTCAGCCAGGACGAACTGGACGTCGATGAAACTGATCTTGAAGCCACGGGAACCCCGGCCGGCATAAAGTCAGATGAAAACAAGACCTGGCACATTGTGCGGGCACAAAATAAATGGAAAAGTTCCCGCGATTGTGGACATCATCCCTATCCCGGCACGCACCCGGTTGTCGTGACGACAGATCGCGATTGGGGCGGATGGCGTGTCCCTGGCGCTGAATATGATCGAGACCCAGACCTGATCGAACGCCAGGCCCGTCTGCTGACCAAAGCGCCCATGATCGCCGCCCTGCTCTATCAATTTATTGAAGACATCAACGGACAGGAAGAGAATCTGCCAGAATCAACTGTGCAGATTGCCCGCCTCGCCCAAAAAGTACTGGCTCAGGTCGAATAAGTCGATCCCGCACCGGCATTTGAAACATTCATTCCTCATTTCAGGCAAAAACTGTTTGCAAGCGAACACGTTTTGCGTAAAGAGCACTATATCTAGCGATATAGTGCTCTTATTTTTTTGAGGAATGGCAACTGACAATCGATAAAGCTGGCGCGGATCGAAAACCCGAGACAATCTATCT
>JAJRQA010000047.1 GCA_024280475.1 Alphaproteobacteria bacterium | reverse complement strand
TGCAACTCAAGCTGAAAAAGAAGCAAGATGACAAGCGCCGCCATATGGAAAGCTTTGTCGACCGGTTCAAAGCCAAGGCCTCCAAAGCCAAACAGGCGCAGAGCCGCTTGAAAGCCCTGCAAAAACTAAAACCCATCGCGGCAGAAGTCGATGGCGATGTCGCCCCATTCTTGTTTCCAACGCCTGAAAAGACGCTTGGCAATCCACTGATGCGTATCGAAGGCATCGATATCGGCTATGCGCCGGGTCAACCGGTGCTGCGCAATCTCAATCTGCTTATAGATATTGATGACCGCATTGGCCTGCTTGGGGCCAACGGCAACGGCAAGAGTACCTTCGCGAAATTCCTGTGCGGCAAGCTCAAGCCCCTTGACGGATATCATCGTCATCACAAGAAAATGCAGGTCGGCTTTTTCGCCCAGCATCAAATGGACGAGCTGAAAGACGAGGAAACCCCTTACGACCACATTGTCGATCTGATGGAAAACAAAACCGAGGCGCAGCGCCGGGCCAAACTGGGATCGCTGGGATTTGGCATCGAAAAAGCCAACACCAAGGCGAAAAACCTGTCGGGCGGCGAAAAAGCCCGTTTGTTATTTGCGCTGGCTTCGTTTTACGGCCCGCATCTGCTCATTCTTGATGAACCAACCAACCATCTCGACGTCGATAGTTGCCAGATGCTCATACAAGCCCTCAACGAGTATGAAGGCGCCGTCATCCTTATCAGCCATGACCGTCACCTCGTGGAGGCGTGTGTGGACCGCCTATGGATGGTCAAGGATCAAACCGTCGAACCTTATGATGGCGATCTGGACACCTATCGCGCCGAACTTCTGGCGGCGCGCTCCAGTAAAGTTAAAAAAGAGAAAAACGCCAATGCAGGGCGCTCCAAAAAAGAGCAACGCCAAATGGCCGCCAAACGACGCGCCGAACTTGCTCCCATGCGCAAGGAGATCAAAGGTTTCGAGAAACAAATGGAGATCCTAAACGGCAAAATAGAGGTTCTCGACAAAAAACTTGCCAAAGACGGGCTTTACGAAAACGATCCCGACAAAGCCAATGATCTGGCGGTCGAGCGTGGCCGCTTCACCGCTGAACTCGCCAAAGCCGAAGAAACATGGATCAGTGCTTCCGAAGAATATGAAAAAGCCAAAATTGTCTAGATGCAAGGTGCTATCGCTTACTATTTCAATGGCAATAATGAAATTTCTGGCAAAAGAAACACACTACACGTTCGGAGATAATTCAATGAGACGATACGTATCATTATTTTTTAGTCTTGCAGTCTTTAGCATCGGCATTTGGCTTTTTTACTACCTATATTTTCATGCCTTAAAAATTCATGGGATGGTTGTGGTTGGCGGAGGGATGCTGGTGATCTTTGGCCTCCTCTCAGCAATTGACGACATCAAGCAACTACTAAAAACTGAAAATAAATAAGAGTAGAAGCTGCAAATGGAGAAAACAGGTTCCCAAAAGAACGCTCTATCTCAAAGTCGGTCAACATGCTGACCATATTTATAGCTATTCATCTAGTAAAAATTAAATCGATAGGAGTCTCATGCATATCCTTCTAGGAATTTTAGGGTTCATTGGCGGGCTTGGCATGTTGTTATGGCGTATCAAAATGGCGTCAGACGCCGCCAAAGATATTGCCAGCACCGCAAATGACGCCAAAAATTACATGCGCAGAAGACGCTGGCAAAAGAAAGCTGCCGCCGACCCGATCAAAGACATCAATGATCCGCGAGAATCTGCAGCAACCATCCTCGCGGCACTGGCCTCCTATGATGGCGCTATCAGTGAAGCCGAAGAAACGATCATTTTGCGAGAAATCAAATCCGCATTTGAAACCAGCGATGACGCAGCCATAGAACTACTTGCGCATGGTCGCTGGTTGTCAAAAGACAGCGGCGACCTCAATGCCTTTATCTCACGCCTGCTGCCCCCCATCGTGCGCCATTGTTCGCAAAAGGAAAAACATGACCTTCTTGGCATGATGGAACGCGTCACAGTGGCCAACGGTCCGGCCAGTGATCTTGAAAAAGACGCCATTTTATTCGTCAAACGGCATTTGGGGCTTTAGTCTAGGTCAAATGTGCTCGCCGCACGGCAGCTTTGCAGCTGGCACCAAGGGCTCGCCCTTGGCGCTGTGCGCGTAGCACGCCTAGCCGCGCCGGGCAAAACAGTCCGGCAAGGGCTACTCCAAACGATCAAGACGCAAGCGGCCACGATCATCGGTCAGGCGATAGGCACTGCCAGCGACCGCGAGCAAGGTGCCACTGGCGGTCGCACCGGCGATCAAGAACATTATGAGAATTTGGTATTTGGTGGCTTCTACGGGATCAGCACCCGCCATGATCTGACCGGTCATCATGCCGGGCAGTGAAACAATTCCGCTGGCGGCCATGGCATTTATGATAGGCATCATGCCGGTTTTAAGGGCTTGGCGTAAAGGCTCGTCAATCGCTTCAAATCGCTTGTGACCAAGAGCAATACGCGCTTCCACTGATGAGCGTTCGCGTTTCAAGGTGGTAATAAGGGTTTCAAGGCCAAGAGAGATACCAGATAAAGTATTGCCCAGTACCATACCAAGGATCGGCAAAATATAGCGCGGCGCATACCAGGGATCAGGGCCGATGATCACGCCAACGGCCAGCAAGGTTGTGAAACTGCTGACAAAAAACATGGTTGTTGTGCCAATGCCGTATCCCCACCAACCCTTGAGCCTGGTGGTCAACCGGGCCATCACCTCGCGACCGGCCACTAATATCATGAGCACTGCCCAGCCAATGGTCCATAACGGCGAGGCCTGCGCAAAGATGAATTTCAGCACAAAACCGATCAGGCTCAATTGCACCAACATGCGCGCGGTATTGATCAATAAAGATTTTTCGAGACCCAAACGGAACCAGAGAGAGATCAGCCCATTGGCCAGTATCAGTACGGCGGCCAGCGCCAAATCCCAATAGCTTAGCGAAATATAGCTCATGCGCTCACAACCTTTGCTGCCCCATCCTTGATCGTCAGGACTTGCGTTGCCAGACGCGATGCCTGCTCATTGCTATGCGTGACGATGATCAAGATCACACCGCTCTTTCGCAAGGCGCTGATTTTGTCTTCCATCCGCTGTCCGGCCTCTTCATCAAGCGCCGAGGTTGGTTCATCCAGTAACAAAACCGCTGGCTCATCTTCAATAGCGCGGATAAATGCCATGCGCTGGCGCTCGCCAGATGACAGATGGGCAACGGGACTGTCAAACAGTTTGCCCTCCAGCGCCAG
This sequence comes from Alphaproteobacteria bacterium, assembly GCA_024280475.1. Classification (GTDB taxonomy): domain Bacteria; phylum Pseudomonadota; class Alphaproteobacteria; order Rhizobiales; family JAKIUO01; genus JAKIUO01. The sequence goes on along the minus strand of JAJRQA010000047.1, from coordinate 63,303 downwards.
ATCCCCACCGAGCAGTCGTGCCGCTGCCAGATCGGTAAAATGCTGTGCGACGCGCTCCAGCCACCAGCCGCTTTCAGCCGCCAGATAGCGTACGCGTGTGCGCCAATGACCGGCGGCCTCACCGTCTTTGCTCATCTGATCGAGGAAAATACTGCCACTTGTTTCATCAAGATCAGCGATGGCACGCAGCAACAGGCTTTTGCCGGATCCAGATGGACCACGCACCACCAGAACATCACCACCCTGCAGATCAAAACTAATGGGTTCGAGCCCATGAACTTTTAGATCACGCACCTTCAGCATGTTTTTTGGTACTCTATTCGCAAGTGAGGAATTTCACGTCCGTCAGATTTGACTTCAACCGTTCTAGTCACCGAAATTTCGCTCATTCCCATTGCCAAAAAGGCATCCAGTTCGGATTTAGCCAGCGACCAGGGCGGACCATCAGGCACCACGTTTTCCTCCCGCGAGCGCGTGATCACCAGCAATCGCCCCTCGGGAGCCACCAGATCAGCGATAGCCTTGAACAATTTTGGCCTGATGGTATCGGGCAAAGCCTGCAAGGTATAAGTTTCATGCACCAGATCAAATTGGCCGATCAGGTCATCTGGCAGATCGAACAGATCCGCTTGACGAAATTTTATGGCGCTATCTGCAAATCTTTTTGCCGCCCATTCGATAGCGCTACCCGATAGATCAATGGCCGTGACATCATAACCGTTGGCGTCGAGAAAAGCGGCATTGTCGCCAAGCCCGCAGCCGACATCAAGGGCTTTTGCTCCCGCCCCTTGCGGGCGCTTCGATATCCATTCAACCAAGCCCGGCCGCGGCTCTTGATCGCCCCACGGCACCATGGCGGCATTCCCGTCGGCTTTTGCATAAAGCTCTTCGAACCAGTCTGTAAACTCACCGCCCTTGGCGAGGTTTTCGGCCTGCAACTTGTCTGCATTGCCACGTGCCCGATCTCTATCTTGTTCTTTGCTCACGCCTTTTTCTCCCACCCGCCACGCTCATTCTGCTTCCAATATGTCGCCTCAAACCCCTCATCGGCAAGGCGTTTCCACTGTTTACGGGCGTCAGAAACCGCATCACAATCATTGCCATCAAACAGATAAACAACGCGTTCATAGCCCTTGATGTCATCGGGCTGCGCCCCTCCTACAAAGAATCGGATGGCCGCATCGTTTGGATTGTCGATTGTTTGCGTCAGATAGATCGGTTGCTGGTCGGGAAAGCCATCTTCGGCTGCCCCATGGGGTAAAAAACTATCCTCGCTAGTGGTCCAAAGCCCCCCGTTCAGCTCGCCTACCTGCTTCTCGGTGTTGACCTGTACCACCGCTTGCCAGCCGCGCTCCAGGCTTTTTTCCAGCAGGCTTGGCAAAATGTCGAGCAATTTTGCGCGCTCCAGATGATAAAATAATACTTCTGGGCCGCTTTTTGGGGTTTTTGATTTGCCCGGTTTGCCCGATCTATCAGTCTTTGTCGACATAGGGGTTTTTGCCTTTTCTCATATGCAGGCGAATAGGCACGCCCTGGAGATCGAAGGTCTCACGCAAACCATTGACGATATAGCGTGAATAGCTCGTTGGCAGATCTTTAGGCCGCGAGCAAAAAACGATGAAAGTCGGTGGCCGTGCATTGGGCTGGGTCATGTAGCGCAGGCGAATACGCCGACCGCCTGGTGCTGGCGGCGTGTGGCGCTGCACTGTATCATCAAGAAAGCGATTGAGCTTGCCTGTTGGCAGGCGCTTGTTCCAGGTCTCATAGGTCTCGAACACGGCCTTCATAAGCTTGTCCAGACCACGCGCCGCCAAAGCAGACACCGGCACCATCGCCAGCCCCTTGACTTGGGGCAATAGACGCGTGACCTCTTTACGCAGCTTGTTAATGCGAGCATTTTTATCTGTTTCCAGATCCCATTTATTAACCGCGATGACCAGTGCACGGCCTTCTCGTGCCACGAGATCGGCAATGGTCAGATCCTGTTTCTCCAACGGATTATTGACATCCAGCAACAACACCACTACTTCGGCAAAGCGAATGGCTCGCAGAGCATCAACAACCGAAAGATGTTCGGGGCGCTCTTTAACCCGCGCCCTTTTGCGCAGCCCCGCCGTATCAAACAAACGAATGTCACGACCTTCATAGTTGAGCTCGACAGAAATCGAATCGCGGGTCAGACCAGCTTCAGGGCCGGTGATCATGCGGTCCTCGCCGATCAGAGCGTTGATCAAGGTCGATTTACCAGCATTGGGACGCCCGACAATGGCTATCCGCAAAGGACGGTCTTCATCACTCTCGCCATCTTCCAGATCAGGGATCAATGGATCGCGCTTTTTCAGCACCTCATCCATTTGAAACAAAAGCTCGCCAATGCCTTCACTATGCTCGGCGGATATCGCAATGGGATCACCAAAACCCAGGCTATAACTTTCGTAATAGCCAAGGTCTCCAGCGCGCCCTTCTGCCTTGTTGACAACCAGCAATACCGGCTTGCCACTTTGGCGCACAATAGAGGCAAAGGTTTCATCAGCTGGTATGACACCGGCGCGGGCATCAATCATGAACAGTACCAGATCCGCCTCTTCCATCGCGGCATAGGTCTGATCGCGCATCCGCTCCTCGATGGAGCCATCAAGGGCTTCTTCGAGACCTGCTGTGTCAATGATGTGGACGATTTGATCGCCAAGTTCAAAATCGCTCATACGGCGATCTCGGGTCAGACCAGGCGCATCATCGACCAGCGCAAGGCGGCGCCCCACCAGCTTGTTGAACAGGGTTGATTTGCCGACATTGGGCCGGCCTAAAATGGCAATTGTGTAGGACATGGACTCAAACTTAAATTCAGGATTAGGCTCAAAACCTAGTTCAGGGCAACGAGCTTGGCGTTATCTGTAAGGATATACATATGCCCTGCCGCAACGATTGGCGCAATATGAATACGATAACCCAGGTCCTTTTGGGATACAATTTTTCCTGTTTTAGGGTTAAGTCCGGCTATTCGGCCCTTATCGGAGACCAACCACAGGCGATCTCCTGCCAATATCGGGCCAAGCCACTGCTGTTTGCGGGCCAGTTGCTTCACCCAGACAACGCTGCCATCCTTGGAACTCAAGGCCACAACACGTCCGGATCGATCAACAATATAGACCATATTACCGGCAGGCCACGGTGTTTGCGTACTGGCAATGGTCTTGCTCCATATGCGCTCGCCATTCTTTTTCGAGGTGGCGATCATACGCCCAGAATTGCCAACGGCATAAACGACATTGTTGGCGATGGCCGGACGCCCCGGATTGGCCATAGAGCGCAAGCTTGACCCACTTTTACCAGTTGCCAGATTATCTCGCCAAATGGGTCTGCCCGTCTCAAGATCATATGCGGTGATCTCCCCCGATGAATAGGGAACAACAAGGGTTTTGCCGGCAACAGCTGGACTGATATTGGATAATATGCTGGTACGGTCAGGCAGTCCTCGCTGCGACCAAACCTCTTCCCCATCAGTCGTAGATAACGCATAGAGACGCCCCTGCGTCGTTACAACAAAGACTTTACCGCCAAACGCGGTTGGAGAGGTGCGAATGGGAACACCCAGCGCCTTTGTCCATAAAGCTTTCCCTGAAGCTGGATCAAGCGCCACGATGGTTCCATATCCCGTGGCCGCAAAAAGACGACCGCCATCAACGGCAAGCCCCCCACCATAGCCCTCTTCTTTTTCTTCGGTCTCAGGGGTCAGTCTCACGCGAAAGCCAATCGAGCCACTACTGGCGGAAAAAGAGGTTACTACGCCTTCGGTATCCAGCGTATAAACGCGGCCGTTATAGACAATCGGACGGGGGATCAACTGACCATCAGAGGAAGATCCAGCACCAGCATCGGAGGTCCAGGATGGTCGTAACGACCCCTTGAATACGAGATGGCCAGGTGCATTACTTGCCTCTCCTCCGGGCTGAGTCCAGTTTGCATTTGCTATTTTCGTGGGGATGGATATGGCAACATTTGAGGCGGATTTCTCCGGTACGATATCGGCCCGTGATTTCAACACTGCTTCTCTGGATCCAGGCAGAATTTTTTCTTTGGGCTTAAATATATTGCCCGTCAACTTATGCATGTCAGGCAAGCCACCGCCACAAGCAGAGAGAAATAGGGTTGCCAATACGATCGCCAGGGTCGTTCTGATTTTAGGGTGTTTGCCCCACCCGATAAGTTTGCTATTTGTCATGCCGTGCACCCGTTTGAGGAATATGCGCGCCCAACAATAGGTCAGACCGCCTCTTTATTCCTCTTGAAACAATTGTCATTATAGGTTTTTCAAGTTTTAACGCACACCAACTGATCACACTAAAATTCGATTACAGATCCCATTGGCATCGTTTTTCAAGAAAAGCGTGCCTGAAGCTTATTCAACAATAAACTGGGCCATTTTACGACCCCTGTTCACTGGTTTTGGTTACATGGTGTGAGAAATACACCAACCCGAATGAAATTGCGGATATGCCAGAGGCGTTATTTTTTACTTTTTGGCTTGTTTTTGGCAGAGGTTTTTTTGTCCATAACCGGTGTTTTCGCGGCGGCTGCGCTACCTTTGTTCTGCTCGGCTGTTGCTTCAACAATCAAAGACAACATCATTTCGGCCCGCTGGCGTAACCCGCCTGGGGCGGTCCTATCGCTCAAAACTTGACTATAATAGGTTTCAGCACTCGCCATATTGCCAGCCCGAAACGCTGACAAACCCAATAACTCACGGGCGGAGTGGCGCCAGGAGCTGGTCCCCTGCGCAAGTTTTCCAAGCCGTGTTTTCATCTCGGCCTCATCCGCTTTGTCCACTCGCAGCATGGCCGCTTGAATACGCGAAAAATCCTGAAAAACCGGATCCACGGTTTTGTTGCTAGCCAATTTGTCATAGTCGCTAGCCGCATCATCCAGCTTACCGCTGGAGGCTTTCACAGCTGCATCACGCATCTTGGAGAGCATCGCATAGCCACGAGGCCCATCTGCTGCGATCTGTGAAAGGGACAATTGTGCCAGATCTTTTTGACCAGAACTCGCGAGATCAAGGGCATCCATATAGCGAGCCCCAAATGTTTGCGACTGTTCTTGCTGCTGGAATTTCCAATATTTATATCCAGCGACTGACAATATAACAGCCATGGCAACACCAAGGATCAAATAACCATATTTGTCCCACAGCTTCGCAAAATTCTCGCGCTTTATTTCTTCATCTATTTCGCGGAAAATATCACCATCAACCATTTGTCTTGTCACTCTCTTTGCGTTGTCTTTTACAGCTCACCCACACTTGCGTGAATTGTGTTTGATGTGCTTTAGCAGATTTTGCCTGCAGGTCCCTATAAAAAGACCAATACTGCATCATCTCGTCGTGATTATGGTGCGCACCGGTCACAAGGGCTGGCATGTTTGCACTACTTGTCGGAACCGGTTTTGCGCGTCGATCCACCCTCGCCTTTTTTCATCCCGTATACATGCTCGCGAGAAGGAAATTTTCGGGTTTTGACCTCATCAGCGTAGGCTTCGACCGAATTTTGAATGGCTTCGCCCAAATTTCCGAATTCTTTGACAAATTTTGGCACCCGCGGCGATAATCCCAGCATGTCTTCAAGCACCAATATCTGGCCATCACAATCAACGGAAGCGCCAATACCAATGGTTGGAATAGGGATCATTTTGGTGATGCGAGCGGCCAACAATTCCGCCATGCCCTCAATGACCACGGCAATGCCCCGGCCTTTGATATAGTGGTAGCGTCAAGTTCGAGGCTTTCCCATTCTTTTTCGTCACGTCCCTGCGTTTTGAAACCGCCCATGACATTCACAGATTGGGGGGTCAGACCGATATGCGCCATGACCGGAATACCACGCTTTGTCAAATAGCTGATGGTCTCAGCCATATGAGCCCCGCCTTCCAACTTGATCGCTCCACACCCTGTTTCCTTGAGGACCCTTGCGGCGTTACGAAAGGCAATATGAGGGCTTTCTTCATAGCTGCCGAACGGCATATCAACGACCACAAGGGCGCGCGAGCTACCGCGCACAACCGCTGCGCCGTGCATGATCATCAAATCAAGCGGCACAGGCACCGTCGTATCATAGCCATGCATGACCATGCCAAGACTATCGCCTACCAGCATAAAGTCGACAAAGGGATCAATAAGCGCTGCCGTATGGGCATGATAGGCGGTCAATGATACAATCGGCTCGCCTCCCTTGCGGGCAGCGATTTGCGGCGCGGTTATTCTCTTGATGGTCTTTTGTATCGACATAAAGCGCTCTTTCCAATCTCGATCAGATTATCTGAAAACCTAGTCTAACCCTTTGTAGGCACGGCGACAAATCTCAATTCTCCCGCCGGGTCAGCCAATAATAACAAGACATGTTTACGCCCCTTCTTGATCAGCTTTTGGACAATAACGACGACCTGTTCAGGGCCATTAACTTCTTCCTGGTTCACCTCGACAACCACATGCCCGGCTTGAATTTCTTTTTTGGACGCCACACTGTTGTCGCGCACCCCTGTCACAACAACGCCTTTGATGCTGCTATCAATATTGTATTTCTTGCGCAGTTTTTTTGACATGGGCGAAAGAGTCAGGCCCAGCATATCCTGGCGTTTGATCTTCACCTCTGGCTTTTTGGTCAGACGGGTATCCGTTATTGTCGCTTCGTCCAGCTGGCCAACCTTGACCTTGAGATGTTGTTCTTGTCCCTGGCGCATCACGATTACATCGACTTCCTTGTCAATGGGGGTGCGGGAGACTATTTTAGGCAACTGACGCATATTGGCGACGGGCACATCATTGAATCTGATCACCACGTCCCCTGCCTTGATACCTGCTTTTTGCGCTGGGCCGCCAGGTGCCACATTGGAAATGAGCGCCCCGGTCGGCTTGCCCAGCCCCAGACTTTCAGCAATTTCCCTTGTGACCGACTGGATATGCACGCCAAGCCAGCCGCGACGGACTTCACCATATTTCTCCAGCTGTGCAACAACCCGCTCTGCTGTTTGTGAGGGGATGGCGAAACCAATGCCAATAGACCCGCCGGTGGGAGATATGATCGCCGTATTGACGCCGATCACCTCGCCTTCCATATTGAACAAGGGTCCTCCTGAATTGCCCCGGTTGATCGCCGCGTCCGTCTGGATAAAATTATCATAAAGACCTGCATTGATATCGCGCTTCTTGGCGGAGATCACCCCAACAGTCAATGTGCCTCCCAATCCAAACGGATTACCAATGGCCATCACCCAATCGCCGATACGCATTTTAACGGAATTACCAAATTTCACGGCAGTCAGAGGTTTTACGGGCTCAACCCTCAACAATGCGAGATCAGATTTTTGGTCTCTGCCCAAAACTTTGACGACCTTCAGTTTGGTGCCGTCACTGAATTTGACACTAATCTCGTCCGCATCCTTGATGACATGATAATTGGTGACGATCAGCCCTTTGGGATCAATCACGAAACCAGACCCTAGCGAACTGACTTTTTGCGGTTTGCCGTTGCGATTCTGGCGCTCGAAAAATTCCTGGAAAAACTCTTCAAACGGGGAGCCTTTGGGAATATTTGGCAGCGGTACACTATCAATGCCCTTGAGGGTCTGCGTGGTGGAAATATTGACCACCGCATCTTGCAGTTTTTCAGCAATATCAGCAACCGAATTGGGGCCTTTGGCCTGCCCCGCATGTGCCCAAAGCACCAGCACGACCAAACAAGTCGTCGTCAACAGCACAATATTCTGCTTCACTCGCGATCCCGTTAAAGTCCGGGACGCTGGGACAGCTTTCATCATCAATATCTCCGCTCGCAATATGCGATTTTGACGTCTGCCTATCCTTTGACCAACCAAACGATCAAGACCCCGATAGCGATGGCAAAAACGCCGCTGGCTCGAAACTGAGATAAGGGTATCTCAGCTGCGAGCACAGCAAGTTTCAAGAATAATCCGGGAAACAAGGCCCAGATCAATCCTTCTATGACAAAGACCAAACCAACAGCGGTGAGAAACTCGACCCACATCTAACGCTTGCCGCTGGATTGATTGAAGTAGCTGAAAAACTCGCTATCAGGTGACATGAGCATGCGCGTATTGCCTGATTTCAAGCCTTTTTCATAGGCTTCCATCGAGCGATAAAAAGCAAAGAAGTCTGGATCAGCGCCAAACGCCTTGGCGTAAATCGAGTTACGCTCGGCGTCGCCATCACCACGAGTGATCGAAGCGGTACGATTGGCTTCTGCCTTGATTTCAACGACTTCACGGTCGGCCTTGGCCCGGATAATCTGAGCCTGCTCATTCCCTTCAGCCCTGATTTTCTTGGCGATCCGAACCCGCTCGGAAATCATTCGCTCAAACACTTTTTTCGAGTTGTCCGCTGGTAGGTCGGCACGCTTAATACGCACATCCACAAACTCCACCCCGAAAGATTTGGCATTGTCATTCATGATCGAGAGAATACGCGACATCATCAACTCACGCTTGTCGCGTACCACCTCAAGATAGGTCGAGCCACCAAGCACACCGCGCAACGATGATTCAAGGATAGGCTCAAGCCGCGTTGCTGCCCCGCGTATGTTGCGCACAGACTGGTAAAACAGCAATGGATCAATGATCCGATAGCGCCCGAACGCATCAACAATCAAGGGTACATTCCCAGACATCACAACTTCTGCTGAACGTGCATCAAGATCAAGAATACGCTTTTCGAAATAAACGACATTTTGGATGAACGGAACACGCCAGTGCAGTCCCGCTTCATTTTTGTTAGGGTCAACATTGATTTTTGCGCGAATCTGTCCAAATTCCAGAACCATAGCCTGCTGGGTCTGATGAACGATAAAGAACGTATTGTAAGCAAGAACAGCTGCAATCACGAGAGCGACGCCAAAAAGGCCTGATAGAAATTTCATTATCTCGTTCCTCCCGAATTCGGGCGTTTCTTCGTCAAACCATCAAGGGGGAGATAAGGCACAACGCCGCCGCCGCCTTTATTATCAAGAATGATCTTGTCCATGCCGCCCATTACCCGCTCCATGGTTTCCAGAAACAGGCGCTTGCGCGTGACTCCAGGGGCCTTTTTATATTCGGTATAAATCTTTGTGAAGCGTTGTGCCTCACCGTCCGCTTCTTTGACGACGCGGGCTTTGTAAGCTTCCGCAGATTCAATCATGCGCTGGGCTTCACCGCGAGCGGCTGGGATCAGCTTATTACGATAGGCATCGGCCGTCCGTTGGTAGCGGTCTTTATCCTGCTCAGCCGCCGTAATATCACGAAAGGCGGATTTGACGGGAGCTGGTACAAATGAACTCTGCATCTTAACATTCACCACGAGAACACCCGCTTTATATTTGTCAAGAATAGCTTGCATAATCGTTTTGACCTCGGCTGCAATTTCGGCTCGGCTTTCCGAGATGGCTTTTTGCAAACTGTTACGACCCACAACCTCGCGAATGGCACTTTCTGTGACCTCTTTGACAGTTCTTATCGGATCAAAAATATTAAATAGAAACTGGTTGGCATTTTTGGGGTCGATTTGCCATTGGACGATAAAATCGACATCTACAATATTCTCGTCACCAGTCAGCATGAGACTTTCTTCGGGCACATCACGAGAGACCATAGTGCGACCAAAACGGTCGGTGCTGCCGCCTCGCAGACCAACCTCGACAGTTCTGATCTGAGTCACATTTGGCCGGTCCACCTGATCAATCGGATAGGGCATGCGGAAATTAAGTCCAGGCGCCAACTGATGATGATATTTGCCAAAGCGCGTCACGACACCCAGCTGATCGGGATCGATGCGGACAAAAAAGCCATACCAGATCACTGCCAGCAATGCGCCAATCAGCAGCAGAGCCATCATCGGCCAACTGCCACCGCCGCCAGGCATGGCCTGTTTCAAGCGATCTTGCGAGCGCTTCAGCATTTCCTCGATATCTGGCTGATTAGGACCGCCGCTGCCGCCCCATGGGCCACCACTACCGCCGCCACTGCCGCTACCTGGCTTCCAGCCACCGTCTCCACCGTTTTGACCACTCCAAGGCATAATTTCGTGTTTCCTTAATTCGTTTTGAACCGTTTGTGTCGCGACCGCTTCAGACGTGCAAGTCTGACAGGCCCACTTGGACCAGGGGTTTTAGGGTATATAGGATAGGCGGACCGTTGATGCAACGAAAGTCACTGTTCAATCTAGCGGTTTTTTACTTTTCCAGAACAACAAATGTCATATCCGCCTCATCGCGCTCCCCGGCCACCTGCTCAACTCTTGAAATTTCCCTCCAACCGCGCTCGATGAGCTGCGACAGGTTAGGGAAGCTCGTATCGCCTTTGGGACTCACGTGAATAGCCGTATAGTAGATCCGCTCCGAGAGGTCGAAAAACTCGTCATAGATTGTTTTACCACCAATGATCATAACCTCGCAGCGCTCATCACCAAGGCATAATGCCCCCGCTTTCTTGAGGGCATCAGGGCCTGACGTCACAATGTGAGCTCCTTGCCCAATATAGGACTGATCGCGGGTTAAAACAATATTCTCGCGTCCTTTTAGGGGCTTACCAAGGCTTTCCCAGGTTTTGCGTCCCATGATCACTACCTTGCCCATCGTTGTTTTGCGGAAATATTTCATATCGCTGGAACATTTCCACGGGATGGCATTACCGGCCCCGATCACACCATTTTGGGCAACCGCAACAATCAGCGAGATCAAGCAAGGTTCTTTCATTACACCGATACCTTGCCCTTGATATGAGGATGGGGATCATAATCACGCAATTCAAAATCTTCAAATTTAAACGCGAATAAATCATCCACATCGCGGTTTATCGTCATGGTCGGCAAGGCCCGCACTTCGCGAGAGAGCTGCAAATCTGTTTGTTCGAGATGATTGAGATAAAGATGCGCATCGCCAAAAGTGTGGACAAAATCTCCCGGCTCCAGCTTGCACACCTGCGCCATCATCATGGTCAATAAGGCATAAGAGGCAATATTAAACGGCACGCCCAGAAAAATATCTGCCGAACGCTGGTATAGCTGACAAGACAGCTTGCCATCGGCTACATAAAACTGAAAAAGACAATGGCATGGCGGCAGAGCCATCTCATCCACCTCAGCAGGATTCCAGGCCGAGACGATGTGGCGGCGACTGTCAGGGTTGTTCTTGAGACTGTCGATCACTTGCATGATCTGATCAATCCCCTCACCGCTCGCGTTTGGCCAGGAGCGCCATTGCGAGCCATAGACTGGCCCCAAATCACCATTTTCATCCGCCCAGTCATCCCATATCCGCACTTTATTTTGTTGCAGATAGGCAATATTGGTATCACCGGTCAAAAACCATAATAGTTCAATGATAATAGAGCGCAGATGCAACTTCTTGGTGGTGAGAACCGGAAAGCCTTGGGCCAGATCAAATCGCATCTGATGGCCAAACACGCTTAACGTGCCGGTGCCAGTCCGGTCTGTCTTGCGGATTCCTTCATGGCGCACACGCCGCATTAAATCTAGATATTGTTTCATAAGGTAGGGTGTGTAACCTGATTCTGATCGTTCATAAAGCTACTTGCGCGACCTTGTTGACGCTTGAGTTTGGCCGCGATTTATTGTTGTATTGCGGCCATCATGACAAATACTGACCAGCAAACGCAAATTTCGCCAAAAAAACCCGCTAAAAACCCTGAGAATCAATCATCGGGGATCAAGGCATTTTTACGCAAACTTTATTTTGAAGACGAACCAGTATCATCAGCCTTTCGCTATTCAATGCTGGTGTTTGATATTTTTGCCGTGTCGTTTTTTTTCTATTTGTCCCTGTCAGATCATGCAAGCCCATGGTTACGGCCCATCGAAATCTTTATTGGCATTGTCGTCTTACTGGATTTTCTATCGCGCTATTATCTGGCGCACCGCAAATGGCGCTATCTCCTGCAACTAACCACAGTGGCCGATATCATTGTGCTGTTTTCGCTGTTTATCCCGACCTTTACCGATAATTACGCTTTTTTACGCATCTTGCGGGCATTGCGGATTATGCGCTCCAAACACATCATGGACGACCTGCGGGGCCACAGCCGCTTTTTGCGGCGCAATGAGGAGGTCATTCAAAGCCTGGTCAATCTTGTTGTGTTTATCTTTATCATGACCTCCATTGTGTTTGAGCTGCAGGTACGTATCAATCCTGATATCAACAATCATATAGATGCGCTGTATTTCACGGTCTCGACGCTCACCACGACCGGCTACGGCGATATCACCATTAAAGGCACCTACGGCCGCTTGCTATCCGTGTTTATTATGGTGCTCGGTGTTTCGCTGTTCTTGCGCTTGCTACAAACTCTGTTCAGGCCCCCCAAAGTATCGGCCCGCTGCGAAGAATGTGGCCTTAACCGTCATGAACCCGACGCCTCCCACTGCAAACATTGCGGCACCATCGTCCACATCAAGACGGGTGGAGAGTGAGATTAAACACCGATGTACCCATCGGCAAGCGTGACCACGCGCCGGGCTTTGGCCCGCCCGGTCGGAGGCAGCGCGCAGCGCTAATAGCCGCGAGACAGATCAAGCCGCTTTGATCACGACCTGATTACGTCCGCCTTTTTTGGCTTCATAAAGGGCGTCATCGACCCGCTTTAGCAAGCTGCTTGTCGTATCGTTTTCAGACATAACACTAGTCAGGCCGATACTGGCCGTCACAGTTATATTGCCATCCCCTTCACTGATCTTGAACGGGGTATCTTCAATAATGGCGCGCAGCCTTTCGCCGACAAGCTCAGCTCGCTTGGAGTCGGTTTTTGGCAAAACAATCAAAAACTCTTCTCCACCTATGCGAAAAGCCACGTCCAGGCGGCGGATATTTTGCAAGATGCGTGCACTGAACTGACGAATGACCTGATCGCCATTATCATGACCATAATTGTCATTGACAGATTTAAAGAAATCAATATCCGCCATGATGATCGACATGCCCTTGTCCGTATCAAAACTGTCAGAAATCATGCCTTGCAGATGCTCTTCCAGATGTCGCCTGTTAAACATGCCGGTCAACGCATCGCGCGAGGCCTGTTCGACCCGCTCATCAAGCCGCTTGTAAAGATATTCAGAAAAGCGGCGACGTTTGATCTGGGTGCGGACGCGCGCCAGCAGCTCATTACGATCAACGGGGCGTACAATAAAATCATTCACACCAAGGTCAAGGGCGCGCAACATTCGATCTTCATCGCCCTCTTCGCTCAATACCATAATCGGCAAATGGCGCGTCTTGCCAAGCGAGCGGATATGGGAGCAAAAATGAAGCGCATCGTGGCCCCCCATATCAAGGCTGACAAGGACCAGGTCTATTTCTTCTTTGCCAAGCAATCCCTGGGCAATGTCTTCACTGGGAGCAATTTGAACTTCGTGCTGTTCTGCAAGAACACTTTTTATGCGATCGGCGGTTGCTGGCCGGTCCTCAACCAGTAAAAGCTTGCCGCGTATTTCTTTTGATCCAAGACCACTGATCAATTCCGCGCCACAAGCATCTTGATCGGTGCTGGTAATACGGATCATCAATTCATCAGTCAATTGCTTGACGCGCGCCAGGTTTTTTACACGTGTAATGAGGGCCGTATCATTGACTGGTTTGGTCAAGAAATCATCGGCGCCAGCTTCCAGGCCGCGAATACGATCAGAGGGCTGGTCTAGCGCTGTTACCATCACTACTGGAATCATTTGTGTTTTGGGATCAGCTTTCAGACGCCGGCAAACCTCAAAACCGTCCATACCTGGCATCATCACATCGAGCAGCACGACGTCAGCATGCTCTCGTCCACAAATTTCCAAAGCCTCAAAGCCGCTATTTGCTGTAATGACCTCAAAATATTCAGCACGCAGCCGCGATTCAAGTAGTTTGATGTTGGCGATATTGTCATCAACGACAAGAACACGAGCTGTCATGAGATACTCTCTTTATTAAATATTATGGCCTTGATCGAGGCTAGGCCTCACCGATAAATTGTCGAATAGTCGAAATAAAATCCGGAATAGAAATGGGTTTGGCAATATAAGCCTCGCAACCGCCATTGCGTATACGTTCTTCATCACCTTTCATGGCAAAAGCCGTGACTGCGACAACAGGGATATCATGAAGGTCATCATCGTCCTTAATCCATTTTGTGACCTCAAGTCCCGATACTTCAGGCAGTTGAATGTCCATAATGATCAGGTCGGGATGGTGCTCGCGGGCAATTGACAAGGCATCCATGCCATTGCGAGTTTGCAGGACATCATAGCCATGCGCATCCAGCAGATCATGAAACAGTTTCATGTTCAGCTCATTGTCTTCAACGATCAATATGGTTTTCGTCATTGGCTCCATGCCGTGTTTGTTGTTGGACCGAGTTTGCGTATATTGCGATGAATATCCCATGTCCAGAAATCCAGAGCCGTTTATTCGTTCGTACCAGCGTATCAACATCTTGCATTTAGGAGCACCAACCGTCCATATTCTGCAATAGAATTAGTAACCAAGCCATTAAAGAACACCCAATCGACAAGGAAACACATGTTTAGAAAAGCCTCTCATACAGTAATTTCTGTGTCGCAAGCGGAAAAAATTGCCATCAAGGCCCTGACATTTTTGGCAAGTGAGCCAGATCAGATGGCCACATTCATGAACCTCACCGGCATGGAACCCGCCGATATCGCACAAACCGCTGGCTCTTCTTTCTTTCAAGCAGCCTTGCTCGAACATCTGATGCGCGATGAAACCTTGTTGCTGACGTTTTGCGGCAACGAAAATATCGACCCTGCAATCATCGCCCCGGCCCATCAAGTCCTGAGTGGACCAGAAAGCAGCTAATACCAATTCCCATAAATTTTGACCTATTTCACCGAGATGATTTTGGTCTATGGGTGCAGAGCGCGACGCGCCGTGGTACGCGTACCACAAGCGGAGCGATCTGTAGCCATAGACCAAAATCATCCGGCCCTGCAGGTGGGGCATGGCGGCCCATCTGACAGGCACAAGCTGCTTGCAAGATACCAGTATCAAACAGCGCATCTTGCGCCAGCCATATGAGCCGCCATGATCCCATGAAATGGATCAATATTAATGGGGACTGGTATCATATGCGCATCGGAATTGATCTGGGCGGTACCAAAATATCGATTATCACGCTTGATGATAAGGGCAGCACTTCCTTCGAAAAAAGAATCAAAAGTCCACAAAATGACTATCGCGATACCATTTTCACATTGCGCGATCTGGTCAGCGCGGCTGAAATTGCCACCGAGCAACGTGGGAGCGTTGGACTAGGCATGCCCGGCTCCTTGTCGCCCCGCTCTGGCCTCGTACAAAATGCCAATTCCACCTGGCTCAATGGCCAACCGCTCAAAAACGACCTTCAAGAGGCCCTGGGCCGCGACATCCGCCTTGCCAATGATGCGAACTGCTTTGCCTTGTCAGAGGCCACCGATGGCTCTGCTCGCGGCCATAACAACGTGTTTGGGGTCATACTGGGCACAGGATGCGGCGGCGGTCTCATTCAAAACAAAAGGCTCATCAATGGCCCCCGCAATATCACCGGTGAATGGGGACATGTCCCGCTTCCCTGGGCCAAAGCATCGGAGCACCCCGGCCCTTCGTGCTGGTGCGGCCAACAAGGGTGCCTGGAGACATTTGTATCAGGGCCAGCCATCAGCGCCGACCACTTGCACCATACCGGTCAGCAATATACCGCCAGTAAGCTGCATGAACGCGCCTTGCAGGGCGATCACCAGGCGCTTACAAGCTTTACCCGCCACACCTCACGCCTGGCAAGGGGCCTTGCCATGGTCGCCAATATTTACGACCCGGATATTATTGTGCTTGGTGGAGGGCTTTCGCAAATGCCCCATTTATACGAGCAACTGCCGTCATCTATCGCACCTTATATATTTGCGGATGACAAAACTGTGCTGATTGTGCCTCCCGAACATGGCGATGCCAGCGGTGTGCGCGGAGCCGCATGGCTTTGGAATGAAGAGAACCAACACTGACAAGGCAGGCCTATTGCCCCGTTTTACCGCGTTTACAGGGACCTTTACGCAAATATTTGATACGACCCAACACACCTTTAACCGAGAATTCTCCGTAATTAATCAACAGATCCCGGCTAACCCCGTTGGGATAAAGACGAAATGACAGCTCATAAGATGGAAAGGCATCCTCTTTGGCGCCTCGCCCCTTGAAATAGCCGATCGCAACTGGCCATGACGGCAACGAAGACAACCCCAGTCGAGATAGTTTTTTTCCCAATGGAGACGTTTTACCAAGGCTTTGCCTGCTCGGCGGGCGCCGCTTGCCTATAAAGCTATAAGTTTGATAAAAACCCCGCCCCTGCTCAGACCCATCATAGATCCGCACGGCCAACCGGTTCTTCCTGGCTCTGGCAGCTTTCAAAATTGCCAGATTGTGCTGCGTTGGAAATAAAACATCACCGGGAAGATCAATCGCTGCCGCACCCGGCTCCTTTATTTGCACCTGAATATTGTTTTTTTTCAAATTACGCTTGGCGGATCCTGAAACCATTTCTTGCAAATTTTGATCAAAATATTGCGAAGAACTAAATGAAAAACGCCCTGTATTGGTGTTTTCCCAGGTGCTGGAGCGAATGTCAGATAGCGTCTGCTTGCCGCGTTCATCAGTAATACGGGTGATCATGCGCATATTTTGTGTATAGCCATTGCAAGGCGATCCGGTCACTTCAAACACCATGCGGCCGCGCACATCAGACACCGAAACGGCGGCTTTTTTATTAGCCAATGTGATTTCATAGACCGCGCGATGAGGAACCAGTAGGTCTACGACTGGCTTTGAGGCGTGCTTGACCGCAATAGCAGACGCCAACGGCACCTGCCCGATCATCCCCCAGATCAAAATTCCAAGAAACAGTCTTGCCATATTCAATTCACCGGTTGTTTTACACATTTTACGATTAGAAGTGGTCGCAGTGTAAGCAGCTTGCTCAACAATTGCCATAGGCTCTTGTGTCTTGTTTGTTTTAATTGACTTTTATCGATCCTTGGAAACAATACATACTATTCTTATGCACAAATCATAGCGATACAAACGGAAAGAGTGACCTTTATGAGCGACATTGACGCCAGACTGGCAGAGCTTGGCATTGCTTTACCACAGGCGGCCCCCCCAGCCGCCAACTATGTTCCCACCCTGATCACTGGTAATCAGCTGATCATTTCGGGACAACTCCCCATGCAGGACGGTGCCCTTAAAATCACCGGACAATTGGGCAATGATGTATCGCTTGAAGAGGGTGTGGAAGCTGCCAGGTTATGCGCCATCAATATCCTTGCGCAGATCAAGCGCGCGCTCGACGGGTTTGACCGTTTCGAGCGCTTGTTGAAACTTGGCGGTTTCGTCAATGCCCCGGCAAGCTTTACCGATCATCCCCAGGTCATCAATGGTGCCTCCGACTTGATGGTAGCTGTACTTGCCGATGCGGGGCGTCACACGCGATTTGCGGTTGGCGCTGCTGGCTTGCCCTTTAACGCCGCCGTCGAAATAGATGCGCTTGTCGAGATCATAGCCTAGGGCCTGTCATGAACAAAGATCTCGCCTGGATGTCCAAACCTTTCGCCCACCGCGGCCTGCATGATGCACGCCAGAACATTGTCGAAAACACGCGTTCCTCCGTGCAAGCGGCACTAGACCATCAATTTGGTTTTGAGGTTGATCTACGCGCCGCTTCTTGCGGCACCATCATGGTGTTCCATGATGAACACCTGGAGCGTCTGACCCTTGCAACGGGACGGGTCAGTGACAACAACCTTGCGCAATTGCAAAAGATCCAGTTTCGAGACACCAGTGACAAGATGATGAGCCTGCAAAATCTGCTTGATCTAAACAATGGGCGTGTACCCATGCTACTGGAGATCAAAAGCGACTGGCAGTTTGATGACAAACCGGCCCTCCACCGCTGTGTCAGCGCGATCATCAAGACCCTTGAGCACTATAAAGGTGACTTTGCGGTCATGTCATTTGACCCCTTGCTAATCCGCGCCTTTCGCGACCTTGCACCAGCCATCCCTCGTGGGCTTGTGGCCGAACAATTCGAGAATCTCAAACACTGGCACCAACTCTCGTGGCTCGAGCGACTACGCCTGCGGTTTTTGCTCTCGTTTCCCCGTTCTCGCCCTGATTTTATCGCCTATGATATCAATGCCCTGCCAGCAATCGCGCCAATGATCGCCCGTTTCTTGTTCAAAAGACCGCTACTTACCTGGACTGTGCGCACCAGCCAGCAGCAAGTGCGCGCAAAAAAATACTGTGATGCAATGATATTTGAGGGCTTTATTCCCTCCACCAAGAAATGACCCCAACCTCATGACCTCAAAGCTCACATCAAAGACCATCGACAGTTTGACAAAGGTCGACGCCAAAGATTGGGACGCCTGCGCCAATCCTGACGGCCTGCCCTATAGCCCGTTTTTAACCCATGATTTTTTAAGTGCTCTTGAGCAAAGCGGTTCGGCCATCCCTGAAACCGGCTGGAAATGCCAACACATTCTGGTACGCGATGAGCAAGGAGCCTTGCTTGGTTGCCTGCCGCTCTATCTCAAAGGCCATAGTCGGGGAGAGTTTGTATTTGATCAAGGCTGGGCTGAAGCCTATGAGCAAGCGGGTGGGCAATATTATCCCAAATTGCTCAGCGGCGTGCCATTTACGCCGATCTCCGGGCGGCGCTTGCTGCTCAAGGGCGGTGCACAAGATCAAGAAGTTGCAGCCATCCTCATCGAGCACGCCATGGCCCTCACCCACAATTATCAGCTATCCTCCCTGCATATCAATTTCATTGACGAGAGCCAGATCAAATATTTTGATCATCCCGATCTGTTGGTGCGCCGGGGACATCAGTTTCAATTCGAGAATCAGGATTTTGAGAGTTTTGATGATTTTTTGACTTCGCTTTCTTCACGCAAGCGCAAATCCATTCGCAAGGAACGCGCACAAGCTGTACAGGCTGGACTGGAAATCAAACATCTAAGCGGCGATGATCTCACATCCGAGCATTGGGATATCTTTTTCAAGTTCTACACGGATACGGGTGAGCGCAAGTGGGGCACTCCTTATCTGACGCGCTCGTTTTTTTCTCTGATCAGCGATTGTCTTGGCGACCAGGTCTTGCTTGTTCTGGCCTATCGCGACGGCGAAGCCATCGCTGGCGCATTGAATTTTATCGGCTCTGACGCGCTCTATGGCCGCTATTGGGGCTCATGCGAATATCATCCATCGCTGCATTTTGAACTTTGCTACTATCAGGCTATCGAATATGCCATCGATCATGGCCTCTCGCGCGTTGAAGCTGGGGCGCAGGGCGAACACAAATTGGCGCGCGGCTACCTGCCAACACAAACAAATTCGGTCCACTATTTACCCGATACCGGGTTTCGCAGGGCCGTTGCTCATTTCCTTTCCAACGAGCAACGCTATATAAAAATGGAACATGAAATTTTGAGCGAACATTCACCGTTCCGCAAGAACGATGAAGATCAAAGCGCCAGCACGCGCAAGAAAGGACCAGTAATGGAACAAAGAACCTATCAAATAGAGGGCATGACCTGTGGCGGCTGCACAAGCTCACTGGAAAAAAGACTATTGCTCGAAGAAGGAGTTGAAACAGCAAGCGCCTCTCATGAAACCAATAGCTGCGAGGTGAGCCTTGATCCAACGATGATCAGTGATGAGCGCATTGAGGAAATCACCACGAAGGCCGGGTTCGAATATAAGGGAAAAGCGGCATGAGCTATGACGACAATAATATCTTTGCCAAAATCCTGCGCGGTGAGATGCCTGCTCACAAAGTTTTTGAGGATAACGAAACTCTCGCCTTCCTGGATATCATGCCGCGGTCCAAGGGGCATATTCTGGTCATTCCCAAAAAACCCGCGATCAATATGATGGATATCGATCCTGATAGTCTATGCGTTCTCATACGCTGTGTGCACAGGTTGGCGCCGCTCGTGCGCAAGGCCATGGGGGCAGATGGTTTTGTCGTTCAACAATTCAATGAAGCGGCCGCCGGGCAGATGGTTTTTCACATCCATTTCCATATTGTACCGCGCTATATAGGTGTGCCGTTAAAGCACGCCGCCAGCGAAATGGAGCAAGATGATATATTATCAGCCAATGCAGAACTGATCCGCCAGGAAATCGGCAATCAGTTGGGCTGATCGCTTATTTCACTTGCCCCTTGCCAAGGTGAGTGCGAAAGAACGCGTCCAGCCGCACAATTTGATCCTTGGTGGCCAGGTCATCAGCAAAAGTGCGTACCCATGGCGGGCGAAAATCAAATCCGCGTCCAACGCCTGGATAGATCACCAGCTTGATGTCGCGCCCGGCCTTCTTCATGAACTTGACGGCAGTTTCAATGGAGCGGCGGCGCTGATATTGCTCATATTCGCCGATGAAAACCATCGTCGGGATAGTCAGGCGATCAAGCTCACTGGCATAGCGATAGACTTGCGCTGGTTCCACCGCATTGGGGTTTTGCCAATGCGGATATGATGAGGCGTAGCAAGCAACATTTTTTTGCTGATGCTTGAATTTAACGGCCGCCTGCAAGGTGTAATACCCCCCGCGCGTATGGGAATAAAGACAGATCTTTGACGTTGAAATATCTGGTTGTTTGAGCAAAAAATCAATACCAGCGGCCACATCACCCTCGGTCTCGGTCATATGTTCCATCGGTAGTTTTTCGATGAACCTAGCGTCATAGACGTTGGGAGCCAATACGATAAACCCGCGCGCAGCAAGGCGTCTTGGTAATCTTTGCACCAGCTCATCCAGACCGCGCCGCCCATGTTGAAACAAAATAGCCGGGAATTTACCCTTGGCTTTGGGACGATACAAAATGGCGGGGACTTCGGTGCCATCAACTGGGTTGATGTAGCTGGTGGCGCGCTCAACAACGTCATGATTGACCGGAATATTCAGCTTGCCCTTGAGATACCAGTCATCGCTCCACCAGAATTTTTCGGCGACCGGTCGCCGGTTAACCGGAGCTTCAAGGGACCGACCGACATTCGTATCAGCAACATAATCTGCAGACGAAGAAGCTGAGGGCGTTTTGGCTGTTGATTT
Organism: Alphaproteobacteria bacterium; assembly: GCA_024280475.1. Classification (GTDB taxonomy): domain Bacteria; phylum Pseudomonadota; class Alphaproteobacteria; order Rhizobiales; family JAKIUO01; genus JAKIUO01. The sequence goes on along the minus strand of JAJRQA010000047.1, from coordinate 42,175 downwards.
GGCAAAGGCAACAAAAGAAAAAGAGTTCAAATTCAAGGAGCAAGCTCCAACAATCACTGCGCAGGTCACAACCTGCTTCCAACCAAATCCAGACATATAGCCCTCCTTAACCTCAATCTATCTCAACCTTGGTCATAGACTCACGTGGTGGTGGTGTCCAGATTTCTTGCTTGCTCCACCCAGTTTTCACTTTCGATGCGCCCGGCGACACCAAGCCGACGACCAATAGCGGCGACTTCGTCCGCATTCAAATTGGCAATGTGTGAAAAGCTGGTCACACCGATCTGCTTCAACTGGGCTTCAATAATGGTGCCAATACCAACGATCCGCGTCAGATCATCGCCACCAATGTCTTGCGCACTATTGGCGTCACTGATTAGCTTGCCAATATCCCTTGAAGAGGTGTTTTGCTCGGCTTGCGTCAACTGATGGGTGGTAAATTCCAGCTCATTTCCCGTTGCCAGAATCTGCGCCTGAGCCATCCAGTTTTCGCGTTCGATACGACCTGAAAACCCAAGTTTATCGGAAATTTCAGCGATGTCCTTTTCACTCCAGCGCGCGACTTGCTCAAAACGCGTGATACCAATTCTTTTGAGCTCAAGTGCTACCGGCAGACCAATGCCTTTTATTTCTGTCAAATCATCCGCTGGCAAATCCTTGACCGGTGTAGCGACTGCCTCCTCAACCGCTGGAACAATGGTTTCTTCAGTCGTCACTGCGGGCACGGGATCAACATGAGAAATGGTCTCGCGCTCTACTGGCACCTTGATCGGAGCGACATAGACGGGTTGCTCGACCGGCGGCACGTCAGGCCGCTTGATTTCAATACTGGCCTCGCCTTCTTCGCCTGCAAATCTTGTCGCACCCACAGCCGCAGCTGCTCCAACGGCTACTGTCGCCAGTGCAGGCTCGATCACCTGCTTCTCACTTGCGCGATGCAGCATGCTGGCAGAATTCTGGAACAGCTTGCGCATCCAGCAGCCGACAATAGCACCTAAAAAATAGGTGACTGCTATCAGGAACAGGGATTGAAGAATAAAAGTACTCATCTCGTCAGCTTTCTGCAGTTCTTTATCATATTTTCTTGTGCGAAAATTCGCATGTCCGGTTCAAGAGCGCGGACATTGCTATCTTCTAGTCCTCTTCCCAACGACACGTAATCCACGAGATGGCAAGCCCAATCAGGAACGCCAGTGCCAGATATGGCCACAGCTTTACCAGTAAATACATCATCTCTCGTCACTCCCATATCGCATCGATTGCTGAATTAGAATTCTTTGACCTTGAACTCAATACGTCTGTTTTTTGCTTTATTGGCATCGCTCGTATTGGGTAAAATTGGCCGTGCCTCACCATAGCCAACCGCGCTCAGGCGATCTTTCGAGACCCCCTTACTGGTCAGAAATTTGACCACCGAGCGCGCCCGGCGCAGGGACAAAAATTCGTTAAACTTGCGGCTGCCATCAGAATCTGTGTGACCAACAATCTCGATACGGGTTCCACGACAGCGATTGGCTGTATGGGCAAGACGGGTCAGTACCGGGAAGCTGTCGCTACGAAATTTCGCGCTGGCAGGTGAGAACTGGATGCTTTCCCCGGACAGGATCGAATTCAGATAGGACTGGCAATCGGTGCGGTCAAGACTTTCCGTGGATACAAATTCTTCGTCCTGATATTGCCTGACCTCTGGCTGATCGATAAACACTTCAGGCTGCTTGAACGCAGGTTCTTTTATCCTGACCTCATCGAAAAACTGATAGATGGAGGGAATACCGTTCTTCATCCGCTCCAGAATGTCGTCCCGGCGTTCAACGCTGGTGGCCTTGCCGCGCAACTCGATTTCGGTGTTCCAGATTGTGGCATTGCCATTGTCCAGCCGTGCCAGCTGCGAAAGCGATGAGTTGGTCGCCTCACTCCAATTTTCTGGAGCGCCAGGGCCGACTTCCATCTTGTCGAGAATATCGGTTCTGGGAAAATGGCGTTTGGCCTGAAGCTTAATGGCTCTTCTGGTCTTTTTATCGGGAATATTACCAGACAGGGTCAATCGTTTGGCGTGAAAATCAGCGCGCCAGACATAAGGTACAATTGGCTTGACCTCTGGTTTGGTTTCGGGGGCAGTCAACTGTTTTCGGGCAACGCGAAAACCGTTAGGTAATTTTGTCAGCCCGCTCTCAACATCGTTGAAATCACCGCGATTAGCCGCATGTCCCGTGATTATGTAATCGAGATCTTCGAGCGTCACAATGCCTCTTTGCAGTTTCGCCAACTGCAGCAGGGCAAAACTGGTGGCACGGTTCCACTGTCTTGAAGTAGGCGTTCCGCGGGCAATCTCCATATTATCGATCACCCGGTGATCCGGCATGGCACGCTTGGCATTGAAGATGATATCACGTTTTTGTGCATCGGAATGAACATGCCCTGACAAGCGCAGTACCTTGTCCTGTTTGTTCGCCTTCCAACTAAATGGCGACGCGAGGGGAATAACCACCTCAGGCGCTTTGGTCCGGTTAGAGACCAGCCTGGCATCCAATGGCAAATCTTCTCGCAATGCTTCTTTCAAGGACTTGAAAGAAGCGGCATCTTTGGTGAGCCCTTCAATGCTGAAATTTCGATCGCTTAGCCCGACGCGGCCATAAGTGAAACCCGATAGCTGTTTCAAGCCAAAGCCCACCGTCTCCATAAAGGATCGACGATTAAGTTCACCCGATGCCAACTCCATTTTGTCAGTGATTTCAAAGCCAGGAAACTGTGCCTTGGCCATAGTGTTCACGGCGTTGCGAGCTTTGCGACTTGGCACATAGCCTTCCAGAACCAGTCTGGATCCTTCAATATTTGCCGACCAGCGATAGGGGGACGCAGTACGCACGACGTCCATGTTTTCAGAAATATCCCACACACCCCAGGTTTTCTCGGCAATGGCGACAGCGTCATCTTGCTCTTTTATGCCCCCGGCCATCCCACTGATCACACCATTGAGGCCACTAAATTCAACCTTTGCCCAACTGAGACCAGCATTTTCAAGGCGTGTAGTCACCCGCTCGACAAGGTCGGCCTCAATATTGCGCCGCTCGCCAAAAAAAACCAGCAGCCAAAGTAGCGCCAGCAAGGGAAGCCCCCATAATAACCCATAGGGTTTGCACTTCCACATAGTTCAACCTCGTTCATTATCTGTCTGCTGTGACCAAGTCTGGCGCGACCAGACAAAGCCATCCAACCAAGAATCACAAAAACCATAAAAAGGAATGCGGACCCTTGCTCAATTGATCATCACGAACCAGTTGTCTCCATTTTCAGAAAAGCGAAATTCGCTTAAATATACGGAAAACAAACGATAAATCCTCTTGTCTGGGCCATTTAGCCGGTCGAATTCATCTGTTCTGATTGGCAATATACCAACGTTGTCTGATAATAGACGAAACCCCGCGCCGTTAACAAGTCGTTAAATTACTGTCCTTAACGCCCACATGCATCGATCAGCAAAGATCGGCGCAACGAGACAAGCCAATTGACAGCCAAGTTTCGAAGACGACCAGTTCCAGCTTAAAAATCTATCTCCATATCATCACGAAACTGCCTTGTTTTACTGCCCACAATTGGTGGTGACTATGGATCTGTTTGAGCTCTTGCGTTATGGTCGATCTCGTTTGTCGTTCGACCTGCAGGTGTTACAGCTGGATTTTGATTTCATTTCCCTTATAGTATTTGCGTTGGCGGGGACGAACTAAGCCTGTTTGATTTTTCATGAGACAATGAGTGAGACAATTTATGAGTATTAGCACGCCTGAATTGACGATTGCAGACGGTCTTCCTGCTTCCTCAAATGAGGTAATAGCGCCCCAGACAGCAGAGTTCCGCCGCGAAAAATTTATTCCCGTCAGTCGTCTTGCGCTCATGCGGCGATTGGCTCAAGAGGAAAAGCAAGGCCTTGTCGCCAACAGTACCAGCTCATGCAAGGACCTGTTTCGCTATCTCTCCGTTTGGCGCCATCAGACCTATCAGCAGCGGGCCGCGCGCCTGAAGCAGTATTATTTACCCTTCAGTCCGGACCGCGATACCAAACGCATTACGCAATATAGCACCGAGCAATTAGCGGAGTTCAATACCGGACTGATCGCAGAAATCAAGACGCTGATGACCCAGGCCAACTATGAGGTCATTACGCCAGAGAGGCTCGAAGAGCTGCTGACCGCCAATTCGGCGCATGGACTGGAGCTCAAAGTAGATCTGAGCGAATTCGACGAAGTGTTGATCTATGCGCGTGGACGTGAAAATGAAACCATCAAAAAACGTGTGATAGACAATCTATATCTGTCACCGCGTGAATTTGAAGTGCCGATCTATAAGCGCCTGTTTTTGCTTCTCAAGCTAAAAAGCGTTGAGGTCCGCGTGCGGGAGATCATGGTAAGCGAAGAGGTCAGCGAGAAGAAAGCACGCAAGATCAATGCAAAACAACGCCACGGCCTACCCGACGACCCCGAGGGGAATCACGTCTATTTGAAATTGTTTAAAAATATCCCGCGCGAAGACATGGAAATGATGTTTCCCAACACGCAGGTCAAATTGCGCATGTTTGACAAGGTCAAACTGGGTGTCACGGCGGGCGGTGGCACTATCGCCGGGATCGCAGGAGCGGCCAGTAAAATCATGGCCGCTGTTGCAACAGCCAGCCCTTTGGGCCTGCTTGCTGCTATTGGAGGAGTTGTTGGCCTGTTGTTTCGCCAGGTCATGACCGTCTTCAATACCCGTACAAAATATATGATGATGCTGGCTCAAAGGCTGTTTTTCCATTCCCTTGCCAATAATAGAGGCGTGTTGACCCTGCTGGTGGATCGCGCTGAAGAAGAAGACATCAAGGAAGAAATGCTGGCCTATTTCTTTTTGCTGCGGCACCCCATGCCACCAGAAGATCTGCGCGAGGATGGCAAACTGGATGGGTTGATCGAGCAATTCCTGACCCGCGAATTTGGTGTCATTGTTGATTTCGACCTCGAAGATGCGCTCAAGCGCCTCAATGCCGATCAATTGCTGACAGTGGACGCCGATAATATCATCAGCGCCGTTCCCCCTGCCCAGGCCTGTGCCATTCTGGAGGAAAAATGGCGCTCCCTTTTGTCATCAGACGAGACAGAATCTACCGGGATGGAATATGAGGAAGAAACGTGAGTTCACCAGATCACGGCTCTCCAACAACCTACCGCCTGCATCTCGTCTCCCCGTTTGATCTGACATCAAAGCTGGCTGATCGGCTTGCGCAGATGGATGAAATCGACCCTCCTGCCATTTCAACCCATGAAACCAATGATCCCCTGATCTGGGCGCTGGACGCCTATTACCAGACGCGCCCTGATCTAAATGAGATTAAATCTTTTCTGGAAGCAAGCGCTTCTCCCCTCCCCGCGATTGACATCACAAAAATGGAAGATGAGGACTGGGTGGCGCTCGTGCAAAGTGGACTGTCCCCCATCCGTGCCGGTCGTTATTTTATTTATGGCAGCCATGATCGCGGGCGTGCGGGCCATCGGGCCGGGGAGATAGAAATCGATGCGGGACAAGCTTTTGGCACCGCTCATCACGGCACCACAAGGGGCTGTCTGCTGGCGCTTGACCATCTGTTCAAGAGCTATAGCTATAGCAATGTGCTTGATCTTGGTACCGGCACCGGTCTATTGGCCATTGCGAGCGCCAGAATATTAGGCCGCTCGGTAGTGGCCAGCGATATTGACCCCATTAGCGTTCGGATCGCAAAGGAAAACGCCGCTCTTAATATGGTCGGACCACTCTTGATGGTGATTGAGGCGGATGGTCTTCATCATAGCGCCCTGCAAAAAAAAGCCCCATATGATCTGATGATCGCCAATATATTAGCGCAACCACTGCTGCAAATGGCCCCTGACATCAAGAACGCCATACAGACGCGCGGCCACTTGATTCTGTCTGGCCTGTTACGCACACAATCTCGAACAATCGAGGCACGCTATCGTGGCCAGGGTTTTACACTCGTTAAACGATTACCCCTTGATGAGTGGATGACTTTGATCCTGCAAAAACGCTAGCGCGCCCGGGCCTTGCGCAGGTCACCGCTGGACAGGCCGAGTTTTTCAAGCTGCAAACCTGTCATATCCTGTAGACAGGCCGTAACGCGAGCGTCACCTAGAAAATATTGGATCTCCAGCATGTAATCCTGCCATCCTCTTGCGCAAACCTGCTTACTATCAACACGAGCTGTACGGGGTTTCGTGACATTTTGTGAAAGTAACATTTCTAGTTCCTTGCATCTCGTTGGCTGGCCTGTGCTCGTTTACAATGACATTTGTCAGACCTATGACTGCTTCCTTGCCAACCTGATAACATCGAGCCAAAAAGCGAGCTAGATCAGAACGCGCAAAGCTGGTATGCAAATATCACATACCTTGAATATACGCTGAATATATAGAGTTTGGTTTCTGCGGTTGAACTTCCCCCCGCAAGTCCCTATTAATTTATTATGTATCAATCCTATTCCAGACAATCTGAGACAAGCGCCACCCCTGATCGTGTGAAAAAATTGCGCACGCAGCTCCAGGGATTGTTGCTCGATGGCTTCATCGTCCCTCATGGTGACGAATTCCAAAACGAATATCTGCCAGCCTGCAACAAGCGTCTGCTTTGGTTGACAGGATTTGCCGGATCAGCCGGCATGGCCATTATCCTTGCCAACAAGGCCGCCATTTTTATAGATGGCCGCTACACGCTTCAGGTGACAAATGAAGTGGATATGGATCTGTTTGAACCCTTGCAGGTGCCGCACAACAAGCCAGCCGACTGGATCGTGCAAAACGTCAAGGGGAAAACACGTATCGGCTATGACCCGCGCCTCATGACATTGAAAACAATAGAAAACATGCGCAAGCTGGTTGCTCGTAAAAACCCTGACTGCCTGTTTGTGGCGCTCGACGAAAACCCCCTGGATCTCATATGGGCTGATCGGCCCGCGCAGCCGCTAACGCCGGTTTCTTTGCATCCCGTCAAATATGCCGGTCAAAAAGCCAGTGCCAAAATCGCCGTTTTGCAAAAAGAGCTGGTCAACGCAAAACTCGACGCGTGTTTGTTGACCGACCAAGCCTCCATCGCCTGGCTGTTTAATATCAGGGGCAAGGATGTGCCGCATACACCGCTAGCACTTTCATACGCAATCCTGCATGCCCGCAAAAAACCAGAGCTGATGATTGATCCACAAAAACTTGGCAAGGTGGTGAAAGAAAAACTTGGTAAAGACGTGCGGATCTCTCCCATGAGCAAGCTGGCGCAACGCCTTGAAGCACTTGGTGCCCGCAAGAGCCGCATCGCTATCGACCCCGCCAAAACCTCGTGCTGGTTTAATGATCGGCTCCAGGAACAAAGCGAACTGGAGATTGTGCATCGCGCCGACCCTTGTACGCTGCCCAAGGCTATTAAGAACAAGACCGAGATCGACGGCACGCGCGCGGCTCATATTCGCGATGGCGTGGCGGTGAGCCGGTTTTTATGCTGGCTTGATACCAAAGCTGCCAAAGACATTGACGAGATCACAGCTGCTCGCAAACTTGAAGCATTTCGCATGCAGACCGGGCAACTCCGGGATTTGAGCTTTGAGACCATTTCTGGCTCTGGCGCCAATGGAGCCATTGTGCATTATCGGGTCGATGAGCAAAGCAACAAGACGTTCACAAAAAACTCTTTGTTTCTCGTTGATTCGGGTGGCCAATATCTCGATGGCACCACCGATATCACCCGTACCGTTGCCATTGGCAAGGCCAGCCGCGAGATGTGCCGCCATTTTACGCTGGTTCTCAAAGGGCATATTGCCATTGCCACCAGCCGGTTTCCAAAAGGCACAAGGGGTGTTGACCTGGACGGACTGGCGCGTATGGCCCTGTGGAAAGCCGGACTCGATTACGATCATGGCACCGGCCATGGTGTTGGTGCTTTTCTAGGGGTGCATGAAGGCCCGCAGGGTATTTCGAAAGCCGCCATGACGCCGTTTGCACCCGGCATGGTCGTATCCAATGAACCCGGATTTTATAAAACCGGTAGCTATGGCATCAGAATAGAAAATCTGGTGCTCGTCACACCAGAGCAAAAGCCAACAGGCGGCGAGCGCCCCATGCTTGGTTTTGAAACCCTCACAATGGTGCCACTGGATAGCTCGCTGATCGACACAGATCTGCTTGATCGGTTCGAAATCTCATGGTTAAATGACTATCACAAGCAGGTTCATCGCCTTATTTCCCCCCATCTTGAAACAGATAAAGAACGTAAGTGGTTGAAACGCTCTACCAAAGCGCTGTAGGTCATGGCCTGATTAATGTGCTAGAATAGACAAAGGGCCCTTATATGATCGGAACGATGGGTGAATAATCTTCTGCAACTTCTGCTCGGCTTGTTTATTGCTGCGCTCGTGACAGTGCTGACGGCTCCCTATTTTATCGACTGGAATCAATATAAAAGTGAAATAGAGGCGCAGGCGTCAAAACTCATCGGCCACAAATTGACAGTCACCGGCGATGTCCATTTGCGACTGTTGCCAGCCCCCTATCTGCAACTGGAACAAATCAGCATTGACGCAGCGCACGATCCAGCCAACGGCAACGAACCCATTCCCTCTTTACTGGAAGCTCGGGCCTTCAGATTATGGCTATCCGCGCCGCCCTTGCTACGCGGCGTCGTAGAAGTACAGGAAATCGTCATTGTCAAACCGCATCTGCGCTTTGCGATGGATGCAAGCGGCAAGAGCAACTGGGCCAGAAAACCGGCATCAGCCCCCTCATTGCCTTTCACACCGACAGCCATATCCTTGCAATCCATGACTATTGTTGATGGCACCGTCGAGGTCAGCACCAAAACGGCAGGTAACGGTGTTGAGAAAAAACGCGGCCGCATTATACGCGCCCTGAACGGTGGTTTTTCCGCCGGCTCGCTCAAAGGCCCGTTCAAGTTTGATGGCACAATCGGCAAGGGAGATACGCAGCAGGTTTTGCGCGTTTCGACGGGCAGCATAGACGACAAAGAACAGATGCGTGTCAAAGGCATTTTGCGCTCTCCCACCAAGGGGTATCGCTACGCCTTTGATGGCTCGATCCTGCAGCTACGAAGTCAACCTACTCTCAACGGCGTTATCTCCGGGAGTTTCCCTTTTTTCAAAGCACCAAAAAATCAGATGAAACCGGCAGGCAAAGCAGCTAACAGCAAAAACAGGGTGCGGCCCATCGAAGTTAAGACATCGATCAATGCCAATACTGACCGCGCCTTGTTTGACAAAATTCTCGTCACCATCGTGCACAAGAACCGCCCCCAGGTCCTGACTGGCAAAGGGCGTCTTTCCTGGGACAAGGGACTTATAGATATCAACGGCAATCTCAGCGCCAGATTGATCGATATTGATCATTTGAAAGATGGCATGCAGGTTGGCAATTCCTTGAAAGAAGTGGTCGCCAATCTGTTTGCAGGCGTCCAGAAACAAGCCAATGCGGCCAATCTCGATAGCGGTCAATTCCACGTCAATATCAACCAGATAAAACTAAACGGCGACCTCATTCAAGACTTGCAGATCACCTTGCAACAAACCGGCAAACAGTTGCAGATCAAGAAATTTAACGCCAGCTTGCCCGGTAATAATGCGGTCGTCATCGCGGGACGTTTTGAAGAACGCGCGAACGGCTCCTTGTTTAAAGGCAAAGCCCTGATACGCGGCCAGAGTCTGGGCCATCTCGTCACCTGGATGGCTGGCACGAAATTGGATGGCGGTATAAGTGCCATACGCTCTCACCCATTTACGATGCGCGGCAATGTGCTATTTGGATCTGATATCTGGGCGCTGAATTCCGTTCGTGGCGATATAGCGGGTACCTCTTTTACCGGCAAAATTTCTCACCGCGCCCCCCGCTTCACACCAGTCAAGACACAGCGCGGCGAAATTGAGCTGAAACTCACAACCAGCGAGATCAACTCGACGGCACTTGTTGGCCGCCCTGTCGCCATGCGCGAACTCATTGATAGTCTGCTGAACCCATCAAAAACCAAGAAACCCGGTGAGCAAGCGAAAGCCAGCAATTCCCCCGCACCAAATTCTGGATTAGGGGCGCTCGCAAAAGACAATAATCTAAGGCTTCAATTGCGCGCAGGGCGCTTGCTGTTGGAGGATTTTGATGGCCGAGATCTCGTGGCCGATTTGTATTTTGGCGAAAAACGCCTGCAAATCACACAATTATCGCTGCGCTCTCAAAAGGGTCTGCGTGTCGAGGCCGATGGCAGTATCAACAATTTGGACAAGACCCCAGGCGGCACTTTGACCGCCACCATCAATATTGGAGAACAAGAAGAATTACAGCAGTTCAGCTCCTGGTTTATGCCAGATAGTGGCGCTCTTTTGACTAAGAGCCAGTCCACTTCCCTACTGCCATTACGTATTGCCATTATGCTCCAAGCCAATTCTGACACGGGAGACAGCGCCGATATTCGGGTCAATGGTATCGCTGGCACAAGCCATATTTCCCTCGATAACCGGGTGCGTGGCACCAATCTGTTTTCTCTGGATGCGCAACGCAAGATTGATCAATTAGAGCTTTCAGGAACCATCACCAATAAAGATGGACGCGTGCTGCTCACTCAGATTATCCCTTATCTGCCTGTTGATCCCGCCCGATTACAAGAAATCGGCAAGGCTCGTATCTGGTTCAGTTCGGCTGGTAGCCCGCAAAAAGGTCTAAAAAGCCGCATTGAGTTTGGTTCTTCAAGGATCACAGGAGGCTTTGACGGGCTTTTGGGATGGCAACAGGACCACTGGAGCTTTGCAGGTAAAACACGCCTACAAGCCAAAGACATCTCATCGGGGCTTGCGCTAATTGGCATTGACAGCCGCGATAAGAATTTATCGGGCGCGCTTGACCTTACTGCCACCCTCCATAAAAAAAATCGCTCTTACAAATTCTCGCAGATACAAGGGGCAGTTGCCTCATCAGAAGTAGAAGGCCGTGCCACCCTAAATCTTGGGGCGAAAGAAAAAAATCTGGATCTGGTGATCTTGACAAGTGCGCTACATATTCCAACGCTATTTTCACCAGTGCTCGAACAACCGCTTTCAACAAATGACAGCGGTGACCCAAACTCTCTGGAAGCCGCTCGCCGACTGACTGACAATGTACGCGGCGAAGTCGGGGCGCTAAAACCGTTAATGACCAGCAGACGCTTTAATGCTGATCTACTGCGCGGGATAAATGCCAAAATCCTCGTCACGGCTGACACGCTGTCCATTAGCGACAGTATAATATTGCAAAAGGGCGATCTGTCGGCAACGATCAAGGATCGCAAAATTATACTGAAAAACCTTGCTGGTAAACTTTGGGGAGGGCACATCAACGCGGCGGGAGAGTTGGATCTGTCGACCACCCTTGCCACATTAAACGGTAAGCTGGCCATCAAGAAAGCCTCCATCGCACAATTGCCACTGAACGTTGATAACAGTCCGATCGCGACGGGGATCATGTCCCTCGATCTGAATTTTAACGGGCGTGGATTTGGTCCAGCGGGCCTGTTTTCACTGATGAATGGCAAAGGCAAGGTTGAGTTTGTGCGCGCGAAATTAAATCGGTTCTCTTCGTCAGCCTTAACCGATATTGTCGATGATGAGCTTGCTGTGTGGAACCAATCCGAAGACCAATCGCCGTTTAAAGAACGTTTCAGGCGCCATTTACTGCATGCAGATTTCGATATTCCCTCGCTTTCCGCAGATATTATTATCTCCGATGGCACCGCCAGTTTAAAAACCACTCACACCTCTAAAAACCAAGCCAAACTCGACCTTAACGCCAGTCTCGTACTGGCCTCCATGACCACCCATTCCCGCTTGACAATCTCGCCATTGCAACAGGCAAAATATGCCAATCTACCCGCTGCCAGCGTATTGTATGAGGGCTCTCTCAACAAGCTCGACGCCATTACACCCAATATTGACACCGCATCGTTAGAACAACATCTCAAAGTTATGAAGATGGAGCATGATGTGAACTTGCTCGAAAAACTGCATAAACGGGATGAAGAATTTGCCAGAAAAGCCGCCGAACATCGAGCCATGGCCAAAGCGCGACGCGAAGAACAAGAAGCCGAAAAAGAAAAACTCAAAGCCCTTGAAGATGGTGAAACGCCCATAGATCAAAATGTGCCGCCCGCGCAAAATAGACCGCCTAACTGGTCCCCCTTTGGTCAAAACCTTGGAAACGCCAATTAATGCACTGCGTAAATCAGCCCATAGACAAGGACTCCCTACCCCGCTATGAATATCGCTGCTCATTGTTGCTAAGGAACACAGATTATGGCCTTGCCACTCGCATTTGGTATCTTTTTTGTTATTTGGTGGATCACCTTGTTTGCGGTCATGCCGTTTGGCATCAAGACCCAGCAAGAGGAACAGTCCATTGTTCCAGGAACCGCGGAAAGTGCGCCGGCCAACCCTCATCTATTGAGGACAATGCTCATTACAACAGCCATTTCGTGCGTGCTGTTTGCCGTTGCCCATTGGGCCTATGTGTCACCCGACATTACCCTTGACAGCGTGCCATTCCTGCCCCGCTTCTAGCCAACTCAATCGCTAATCAGCGCCAGCCACTCTTCTTCGCTCAAAACGGCGACATTGAGCGCTTCGGCTTTTTTGAGCTTTGAGCCAGCTCCAGGCCCTGCCACCAGATAATCCGTCTTGGCGGAAACAGACCCCACCACCTTGGCGCCAAGTCGCTCGGCCCGGTCTTTGGCTTCGGCGCGTGAAAACTGTGTAAGTTTACCGGTAAATACCACCGTTTTGCCCGTCACCACGGTCACGACTTGCTCTTCAATCTCAAAAATCAGCGGCGTAACTTCGCGTAACAGAGCGCCAACGACCGCTTCATTATGCTCCTCGGCGAAAAAGTCGATCAGCGCGCTGGCCACAATCCCACCAATGCCATCAATATTGTTGAGTTCCTGCCAGGCATCGCTTTGCTCATCAGCAGCGAGCTTCATCTCCTCATGAAAATGCTCGAAAGATCCATAATTGCGCGCCAGTAATTTTGCCGTGGTTGCGCCGACATGGCGGATACCCAGCCCATATATCAAACGATCAAGGGAAATCGAACGTCGCTCATTAATCGCAGCGAATAAATTTACAACTGATTTCTCGCCCCAACCTTCACGGTTTTTAAGTTTAGAAAATTCATCAAGGCGATCTCGCTCTTCCAGCGTGAACAAATCAGCAGGGTTGCTGATCAGCCCCCATTCGAGAAAAGCTTCCACCTGCTTTTCGCCAAGCCCATCAATATCAAATGCATTGCGTGACACGAAATGAGACAAGCGCTCCTTGATTTGGGCAGCGCAAGTCAGGCCTCCCGTGCAACGGCGAATCTTGTCTTTTTCACCAGACTTGGGGTTTACTTCGCGCACCGCATGCGCCCCGCAAACCGGGCAGACCTTTGGAAACGCAAACGGGACCGCATCCCTGGGCCGTTTATCAAGCACGACTTCAACCACCTGCGGGATCACATCACCGGCGCGCTGCACCACAACCATATCGCCGATATGCAAGCCCTTGCGGGCGATCTCGTCTTCATTGTGCAAGGTTGCGTTGGAGACAACCACGCCACCAACTGTCACCGGTTCAAGCTTGGCAACCGGGGTCAAGGATCCCGTACGGCCTACCTGAATTTCAATATCCAGCAGACGTGTTGTAGCCTTTTCCGCTGGAAATTTATGAGCAATCGCCCAGCGCGGGGAACGCGAGACAAAGCCGAGGCGATCTTGATAATCAAGGCGGTTGACCTTGTAGACAACCCCATCAATATCATAGGGCAATGACGCACGCTGGCGTTCGATCTCTTTGTAGAGCGCGATCAGTTCCTTGGCATCTTTACATACGCGCATCAACGGGTTGATTGGAAATCCCCAGCGCGCAAAACTTTCGATCACCTGCATCTGGGTTTTGCCGGGCAAGGGATTTGCTTCTCCCCAGGCATAGATAAATATCTGCAGTGGGCGACTGGCAGTAATAGTGGTATCGAGCTGACGCAGGCTGCCAGCGGCGGCATTGCGCGGATTGGCAAAGAGCTTTTGCCCCGCTTTTTCCTGACGCGTGTTCAAAGCCGCGAAATCATCGTGGCTCATATAAATTTCGCCACGCACTTCAAATATATCGGGGAAGTCATCAGCGCTAATCTGTTTGGGAATATCCCTCATGGTCATGATATTATTGGTGACATTTTCGCCTGTCGCGCCATCACCTCTGGTGGCCCCGAGCACCAGCTTGCCGCCTTCATAACGAAGGGAGATCGATAGACCATCAATTTTCGGTTCCGCCGTGATGTCCAGCTCATCTTCTTCATCAAGCCCCAAGAAGCGCTTGATACGATCAATAAAATCATCAAGATCAGCATCGCTGAAGGCATTCCCAAGCGACAACATGGGTACGCTATGACGAACCTTTGCAAACCGGCCAGAGGGCGCCGCACCAACGGCGAGGCTGGGGCTATCATCTAGACGCAACTGCGGGAAGGTGCTTTCGAGCGCCAGTAAACGCTGGCGCAGATGATCATAGGCAGCATCATCAATCGAGGGCGCATCTTCTTGATAATAAGAGGCATCATGCAAGCGGATTTGCGCGCTGAGCTCCCCGATTTCACGCTCGGCCTGCGCTGGATCAAGCGCTTCAAGTTCAATGTCAAGTTTGCCTTTGTTGCTCAAGGTTCGTTCCTCATCAAACGATCAGCAGCGGCGCGCGCTTCTTTGGTAATGCGGCGGCCCGCCAGCATCCGCGCAATTTCCTCACGCCGCTCGTCCATGTCAAGCGGGCGCACCATCGTGATGGTTTGCTCGCTAGCTTGTGGCTTTGTACTTCCTTTTATTTTTGTGGTGTCTTTGGAGATATGTAAATGACCATCCGCGAGGGCAGCGATTTGCGGTGCATGGGTAACCGTGAATACTTGCATATTTTGCGCAAGCCTCGACAGCCTTTGACCAATTGCGCTAGCTGTTGCACCGCCAACACCCTTGTCAATTTCATCGAAAATCAGTACTGGTGCCGCGCCTTTGGCCGCCAGTACGACTTTTAGCGCCAGGATAAAACGCGACAATTCACCGCCGGACGCCACCTGTAGCATGGGGCCAGATTTAGCCCCGGGATTGGTTTTGACATGAAACACCACCTGATCATACCCACTCACTCCGGCCTTTTCTTCATCTGACGTGACCGTTGTGATAAACTTGGCTTTTTCGAGCTTTAAAGGCGCCAGTTCTCTCATCACAGCGGTGTCGAGAGCAGCGCCAGCCTTGACCCTGGCGCGACCAAGAGCGCGAGCCCGTTTACGATAATCCTTACTTGTCACATCAACAGCTTCTTGCAGTGCCGCCAGCTGCTCCTCATTGGCATCCAGAGCGGCCAGTTCATGCTCAACTTTTTCGAAAAGATCCGGCAAGGTCACCACTGGAATTTTGTATTTTCGCGCCGCTTCACGCAAGGCAAACAATCGCTCTTCCGCCTGATCAAGATCTCTTGGCGCAAAACGGCATTTTGACAGCGCATTATGGATGACTGAGCGCGTTTCATTGACTTCCATAAGCACTTTTTCAAGGCCATCGGTGACCGGATCTAGCAGATCTCTTGTGCCAGCGGGTTGGCGCTCCAGTTTACGTAAAATGCTGGCCAATCCCTTTAGTCCGCCGCGCTCGGAAAGCGCTTTTTCGGCGGCGTTCAAATCCTTGGCGATTTTTTCGGCGCTCATCATGACCTGGCGGTGACCGGCCAGTTCCTGCTCTTCATTGGGTTGGGGATCAAGGGCGCGCAGTTCTTCCAGCACATGAGAGAGATAGCCTGCCCGCTCACGGATTTTCTCAATCCCCGCCTGGTGCGCATCAAGCTCAAGCTGGGCCACTTTCATGGCCTCGAAACTCAAGGCAATCTCTTTAAGTTGCGGCCCATGCTCGCCATGCGCATCAAGCAAGGTGCGGTGGGTTGATAGCTCAAGTAACGCTCGGTCATCATGCTGTCCATGAATTTCAACGAGCAGATTGCCCAATTGGCGCAACAAAGCAAGGCTGACAGGTACATCATTGACAAAAGAACGCGTGCGACCATCATCGTTTTGAACCCTGCGCAAAACCAGCTGGCCATCGGTCTCGATTTCATGTTCGGCCAACAAGGCAAAAACACCATGATCTGCCGGCAGCTCAAACAGGGCACTGACCTGCCCCTTGCTCGCACCTTGACGCACCAACCCCGCATCACCGCGCGCACCAAGAGCCAGGCCAAAACTATCCAGCAAGATCGATTTGCCCGCCCCTGTTTCGCCCGTCAATGCCGTAAGGCCTGCGGTGAAATCGAGATCAAGCTGTTCAATCAGCACGATATTTTGAATGGATAAAGCTGCCAGCATCCCCGCCCTCGCTTGGCTAAAATCGTCATCCTCATATGGGCTGCAATCTCGCTATGACGCAAGCATTTTTAAACACGGCTGTGTATTGAAAAGACAAGATCGCCACGCCAATCAAAGATCCAGGCTAGCCCGGCAAAACGGTCTTGGTCACCGTTTTCCATGTGCGCGAGATCCACGATCCCTTGTGCTCACGAGGGGCCAACCCTCCTGATTTCAGCAGCGCGTAGCTGTCATGATACCATTTTGAACTGGGAAAGTTATGGCCAAGAATAGCGGCGGCGCTTTGTGCTTCATTGGTAATACCCATGGCCATATAGGCCTCAGTGAGGCGTGCCAGGCCCTCTTCCACATGCTTGGTCGTCTGATAAGAACGCACAACGGTCTTAAAACGATTAATGGCTGCCAGATAATTATTGTTCTTGAGATAATAACGCCCGACTTGCATTTCATGTGCGGCCAACACATCGACAGCAATCTTAATGCGATTTTTGACTTTTGGAACATAGCGGCTATTGGGATAGCGCCGGACCAGAACATTGAGCTCTTGCAGTGCTTTTTTGGTCGCTGTCTGGTCATTGTTCGGATTTTTAATACGATCAAAATAGGAGCTGGAGACAATATATTGCGCAAGCGCTGCTTCCTTCGTGCCAGGATGCAGTGTGACATAGCGCTTGGCGCCAGCAATGGCTTCTGGATATTTGCCATCTTTATAATGAGCGAAAGAGGCCATCACAATGGCCCGCCTGGCCAATGGCGAATAAGGATGCTGGCGATCGACTTCTTCAAAATATTTAACGGCAACAGGATAATTTCCAGACGTCAAGCGAGCGTCTCCAAGGCGATAAAGCTCCTCAGGAGTACCGGTGACATCCTTTGGTACCGACTTGTCTTCCAGCAGGTTGCCAAACGATGGCAAGGACGAACCACAGCCCGCCAAGGCAATGCTCATACCAAGAAACAGCCCGCAGACGGTTAACTGGTGTTTTTTGAACTTTGATATTTTCATAATAGGCAGGCTAAGCATATTTTTGTTTTGCCTCAAGTCTTTTAAAGCCCCAAATATCATTCATGGAAAACGCTAAACCATCCAATACGCAGATTATTCTTCGCCCCCCCCAACCAAAGCCCCCTAATCATTGGGCCTTCTAAACGGGGGGCCTTCTAAACGGGGGGCCTTCTAAACGGGCGACACCGCCAAAATCACCATATCTAAGCTCATTGTGCGGGGGAATATGTTGTTTTTAAGCCCGTATTCTCGACTACTGCAAATCAATTGCCAATTGTCGTAAAAAAATTACCCGCCTGCCAAAAATGACAGACGGGTCTCTAGTTGCTTGATTGGGGACAATCAATTCTTTATGGCTGCAAAATTTGCAGCAGCAAGACCCTGGCCCATTTCGGCATGAGCGTATTGACGAGAGCGTGGAGCTTCAACATAGGTCCATGCGCTGGCATCAGCCAGCAGGGTTTCAACGGCCTTGAAGTTCAGGCTATGCCCGCCGCGTACTGATTTATAAGATGCCAGCAATGGCGCACCAGCCAAAGCCAGATCACCAACTGCATCCATGGCTTTATGGCGAACAAACTCATTAGAAAAACGCAGCCCTTCAGGGTTGAGGATTTCGCTATCACCAAGAGCAATGGTATTTTCAAGTGAGGCTCCAAGTGCCCGACCTGCCGCCCATAACTGCTCAACATCTTTCATGAAACCAAAGGTTCTGGCCCGTGCCAGATCAACAGCATAAGTTTCTGGTGTCACTTCCAGAGCAATTTGCTGTTTACCGATCAATTCCGATTCAAAATCGATCGTAACATCAATGTGGAAACCATCATGGGGACGCAATTCGGCATAAGCGCCATCTTCCTCGACCCGAATGGTTTTCAATACTTTGAGATAACGACGAGGGGCCAATTGCTCTTTAATGCCGCTTTCCAGCAAAACATCAACAAACGGGCCAGCGCTACCATCCATGATCGGGACTTCGCCGCTTTCCATCTCTATAACGATATTATCAATACCCAGTCCACGAATGGCGGATACGAGATGTTCAACTGTCGCGGCTATCGCGCCATATTCATCTCCGATAATTGTACAAAGGGTCACGTTTTTGACGGCATCACTCACTGCCTTGATCTCAGCAATGGTCTGGCCGTTTTTGGTAATGATAAATTGAATGCCAGTATCTGGATCCGACGGAGATAACAGCAAAGTCACAGGTGAGCCACTATGAACACCAATACCTTTTAATGTCGTATTTTGCCTGATAGTGGTCTGCCGGACGCTCATTATATTATGAGTCATTTTTTCCCGTTTCCTTTTTGAACCTGGGCAGGAATATTCTTTCCTACCCCCCCGATGCAAAGGTTTCCTATTATTTGGAATGTCAGACTAGAAACTGCAGAGGTCCCACGCTTAGCTTTCTTGTCCAACACCGAATCAATTTTTGATCCAACCTTGGTTTGCAGATTACGCACGACATTGAAAAAGGCCAAATCACGCTTTCTTACGCTGTGTTACGCAATGTGTAACAAACAAAGCCACTGCTTCTCCCTGGCACGAAGAAACAGTGGCATAAAAACGCTAAAAATTTACTTCAGACGATCTATGATCGCCTGTATGAATCGGCATTATTTCCTTAAAAACGATGGAAATTCAGTAGCTTCTTCATTTTCGTCAGCATATGAATTATTACTCATTGCATGCGATGAAAGAGCCGCTCCCTTGGCATGAGGGTCGATAAAGGCCCCTGAACCACTCGACAAACCACGCGCAGATTGAACTTTTAGTTGTGGCTGTTGCGCAACAGTTTGACTTGCGATGTCTTGTGCACGCCTTCCTGAGAGCAAGCTAGCGAGACGATCAAGGAATCCCACACTGTTTTTATGGGCCACAAGCCCGGGAGCAACATTTGCGTTCAAATGGCCCTCTGCACGCTCACGCAATAACGCCTGGCCGACTGGCGGAAAATCGTCAATCGTTGGCATGCGGACTGTTTGGTCATCAAAACCCACCGACGAAACAGGTGAGCCTGCCGGGCTACGTGGCTGGCCAGGTGCTAAAGTGCTTGCTACTTGCGCCGGATTGATTGAGCCAAGGCGGTCTTGAAGACTGCCCTCATGACCGACCGGCTCAGCGGCTCGTGCGGGTTCAGGTTGCAGATTGGCTGATGCAACTCGTTGCGCGGCTTCATCAAGGCCCGTCGCCACAACAGAGACCTTGATGGAACCATTCAGCGTTTCATCAAAGGCAGTGCCAATAAAAATATTGGCATTGGACGCCACTTCTTCGCGTACGCGGTTGGCCGCTTCATCAACCTCATAGAGAGTGAGGTCTTCACGGCCACCAATGATCGATACCAACAGACCGTTCGCCCCTTCCAGAGAAACATCATCGAGCAAGGGATTGCTGATCGCCGCATCGGCGGCTTCGCGGCCACGATTTTCACCATTGGCTTCACCGGTACCCATGATGGCCTTGCCACTGGCACGCATAATGAGGTTCACATCGGCGAAATCAAGATTGATGATGCCTTCCTTGACCATGACATCAGTGATGCAGGAGATACCATCATGCAGTACCTGATCGGCCATTGCGAACGCTTCGGAAAAAGTCGTCTTCATAACCGCGACCCGGAACAGGTTCTGATTGGGAATAACGATAAGCGTATCAACTTGTTCAGAAAGCAGTTCAACACCAAATTCGGCCGAGCGCATGCGCCTTTGACCCTCAAAATGGAACGGCTTGGTGACCACACCAACGGTCAACACCCCTTCTGCACGTGCAGCAGCCGCAATAACGGGCGCCGCCCCTGTGCCGGTGCCACCGCCCATGCCAGCAGTGATAAACACCATATGCAGGCCTTTGAGATGGGAGCGGATTTCTTCGATACTCTCTTCGGCTGCAGCCGCGCCAATTTCTGGCTTCGAGCCAGCTCCAAGTCCCTCGGTGATTGCTGCACCTAGTTGAATTTTCGTTTCGGCATTGGAATGAACAAGGGCCTGTGCATCGGTATTGGCCGCCACAAAGCTGACGCCATGCAATTTCGCAGCGATCATATTATTGACCGCATTACCACCGGCTCCCCCGACGCCAATCACAGCGATTTTGGGGGTAAGACCTTCAAGGTCTGGGGTTTTCAAATGGATCGTCATCGCGGTCCATACTCCTGTTACGCTTACAAATCTCTTTATATTTACGATAAAGAGTAACTATCTATCCGCCACTATGCCCACATCACGGTTACCGACTGATGAACAAAAAGCTGATTTATAGAATTTTTTTTAAGACGTAGCAGCTTGACCTGCCCTGCTTTCCTGATCAGATCAATCAGCCAGATGACTTAACCAATTGCCAAATCGCGCCAGGGATCCACCAGAACGATGACCAAGTGACCCGGCAAAGCGTGTCGCGAGCTCCTCATGGGCGATGTTTTGCGATGCGATGATGCCCCACAGGGCTGAAAAAGCCGGATTGACAAGCTGAGGCGGCATACCCGATACCGCTGCTGGCACCCCGACCCGCACAGGCTTACCAAACACCTCGGCAGCCAGGCTTGGAGCATCATGAAACAAAGCCCCGCCGCCCGTTAACACAATCACTCTGGCCGCATCAAAAGCAAAACCAGCCTGCATCATCTTTTTCTTTTGGTGCAAAAAGATGCCAATGAGCTGGCGCTTGATCAATTCAGCGCCCTTGGGATATTCCTGTCGATGCTCGCTCTTCTTGCCAATATGAAGTTTTAGGCGTTCGGCGTCGCGCCACGACATACCAAAGCGGCGAGAAAGAGCTGCGCTGATGGCGATCCCGCCCTTGGCGATTGAATTGGCAAAGATAAATTCACCGCCTGCAAAGACAGCCAAAGAACTGGTGCCGCCTCCCAGATCAATAATTGCCACTCCCTCATTGGCCTCACGTGCACGCATGGTGGCAAGGGCGCTGGCATAGGGGGCCGCGACAACCGAAACCGGCGACAAATAGCTATCTTCGACACAAGACAAAAGCTGTCGCATCGGTGCCAGATCAGCGCTCACTACATGAAAATCGGCAAACAGATTCTGCCCCGAAAACCCTTCAGGTTTTTTAATGCCAATATCCCCGTCGATGGCGAACCCTGTGTTTCTGGCATGAAGGATGGCCTGAGGGGAATGGGCAACATGATCCCAGCCCTTGCGCAACAGCTTGTCCACATGAGAAGCCTTGATCTTTGCCCCGGCCAATTCCAGCATGACCCCATAGTTTTGAGATCGAATGCGGCCAGTGTTCATGGAGACATATAGCTCGTCAATCGAGCGCCCAGCCTGGCGCTCAGCCTTGTCAACAGCACCGCGAATAGAGTGCTCCACCGCTCTTGGATCCAGTACAATGCCGCCTTTGAGCCCCCGTGAGCGTTGATAACCGACCCCGAGCACACGCGCATTGGCCAGGCAATAGGGAGAGTTTGAAGACGCGCCAAGCTCAACGATCAGACAGCCGATTTTGCTACTGCCAATATCGAGCGCTGCGAGGATTGTGCCAGCGCGAATGGGACGAGAAACTGTGTTCATTGTTCTGCTCCCCTCAAAACCTGGATAGAACAGGCGTTTTTGTGGCAGCTTGCGCATTAACAAAAGCTTGCGATGACTGGCGCAGATCAACGACCAGGTTTTTGCGGGTTAACAGGGTTTGCCAATCTGGCAGCGATACGAATCTTGCCACTCCAAGAGCCACATCTGCAGGGGGAAGCTTAATGAGCGCGCCACTATTAGCATGCAGGTTCCAGCGATATTGCCCTACTCTTTTGGCGAGTTTGATATGTTGCGCAAGACCGCGATGAGTTGATAATATGCGGATCAGGGCGGATGCTTTCTTGTCGGCCCCCGCACCAGCGACCAGCGGGTGACCAGATTGATCGAGACTTGATAGTGTGCGCAAGACAACCCCATCCTTGTCGATCAGATCAATCTGCCCTTCATGTATCCACCGGGCGAGCGGCACGCGCTCCTCAATCTCGACAAGCAGCTTTGAGGGAAGCAACCTCATGACACGAGCCGACTTAACCTGCCCGAGCATGGACAGCTGTTTTTGGGCCTTTGTCGCGTCAAAGCCAAACAAGGACTGACCAGAGCGAATACCAAGTGCGGCGACGATCTGTTCGTCACGCAAATTGACCTGCCCCTTGATATGGATTTCCTGCAAGACAATGCCTGCGTTCAGGAAATAAGCTTCGACCATACTGGACGCCAGCAGCCGCACCCGCTCAAAATAGCCCCCATAAAACAATCCGACCAAAAACAAGGCCAGCATACAGGCGACAAGCACGTTAAATCCTCGTGATTGTAAGGAAGTTTGGGAGTTCAGCTTGGCACTTGCAGCGTCGTCATTTTGACATGTCTGATCAGCATTCCCTTTTGAGGAATTAAGAGTGTCAGACAAGTTCGTCAACGATCGCAAGAAGCATCCTCCACGAGCCAGTGAACCAGCTCTCCAAATGTTAGTCCGCTATAAACCGCCTGTTCAGGGGCCAAAGATGTTGAGGTCATGCCAGGCTGGGTATTAATTTCCAGACAAAACAAACCTTTGTCCTTCCCAAGCCGCTCATCATAAATAAAATCTGTCCGGCTGATACCGCGACAGCCCAGCGCTTTATGAGCCAGTATCGAGTATGATTCTATGAGCAGGTTAATATCTGGTGAAATTTGCGCGGGCAGGACATGTTTTGATCCCCCCTCGACATATTTGCTGTCATAATCATAAAACTCAAAACCTTCGGCGGGTAGAATTTCCGTGACACAAAACGCCTCGTCGCCGCGCACCGCGCAGGTAAACTCGCGCCCATCAATATAGCGCTCCGCCATCAGTTCATCGCCTGGCTGGCCAGTTTCGAGAATGCGGGCACCTGGATGGGCCTGCTCCCCCAGCACCATAAAGATGCCCACCGATGAGCCGTCACTAACCGGTTTCAGGACATAGGGAGGTTTTATCACATGACCACGAGCTGCTTCCTTGCGGCTGACGGTCTTGCTTATCGCCACAGGAATACCGGCATCAGCCAGAATGGTCTTGGTCAAATCCTTGTTCATAGCAACAGAGGAAGCCATCACACCTGAATGAGTATAGGGAATTTTCAGAAGTTCGAGCACCCCTTGCACGCAACCATCTTCCCCCCACTTCCCATGCAGGGCATTAAAACAAACGTCGGGAGCTATTTGTGTCAGCTGTGCAGCCAAATCAGGCCCGACATCAATTTTTGACACCTTGTAGCCTTCACCCTCAAGTGCTATTGCAACGGCTTTACCCGATGATAGCGAGACCTCTCGCTCCGAAGAGAGCCCCCCCATCAGCACGGCAACATGACTGTATTTTTCCGGCCCAGTTTGTTCAGGCCCAGTTTGTTGAGGCATCGTCCCACCAATTTTAATTGCGCATTTTTTTTAGGGTCGAGACCCAACTATCTATCCTAGAGCCAGCCAGAGAATCAAAATACCGATCACCCCAGCGCCAACCATGAAGAAATTATGCATGCCGCCATCATACCATTCGGAATTGTTTGGATCAGCAGGGTCATAATAAATGCGAACACTTTCACCTTTATCAGGGACATTATCCTTCATATAGCTGGAGCGTCCCTCATATTGGGTGCCATCAATATTATATTCGTAGGCCAGATGAGGCCCGACATCGCCGCGCACCTTAACGGCGCCAAGTGACGTTGCCATGCCGCTGGACCAGCTGGCAAAGCGCGAACGCCATGTCATGAATTCCCAGGCTGCGGCTGCAATGAGCGCAAGGCCGATTAAAACGGGGAGCAAGATAAGAAGGGCGTTCATCATTCGTTTGGTTCCTTATTGTGTAGCGCGGTATTGTTTAACTCAACGTTGGTATGATCTCGTCCCCATCGAGCGGCACACCAAGCCGTCTAATCTCCCAATGCAGCTTTATGCCACTATTTTCAAATACTCGTTGGCGCACGGTTTCACCAAGCAATTCTATATCGGCAGCGCTTGCCTCCTCATCATTGATGAGGAAATTGCAGTGCTTTTGCGAGACATGCACACCATTGACGCGCAATCCACGACAACCCGCGTCATCGACAAGCTTCCAGGCGCTATGACCATCGGGGTTCTTGAAAGTCGATCCCCCGGTGCGGGCTTTAACGGGCTGTTTTTCTTCCCGATAGTCCACCACATCCTTCATCAAGGCACGCAATTCATCTGGCTCACCACGCTCACCAGCATAAAGGGCGCTTGTAAATATATAGTCATCTGGCGCACTGCAATGACGATAGCTATAACCCATATCTTTGTTTTTGAGAATATGTAGCGTACCTTTACGGTCAACGGCCCGCGCTTCGACCAGAAAATCCTTGGTTTCGCCGCCATGAGCGCCGGCGTTCATACGCAAGGCACCGCCAACACAGCCAGGGATGCCGCGATAAAATTCAAGCCCGGCAATGCCCTCATCGGCGGCCCGCATGGCAAGACGAATGTCAGGTACAATGGTCCCTACCCGCAAATGCTGCTCTTGCGGCACCGACATATCGCCAAAGCCGCGCCCAAGGCGTATAACCACACCCTCTATGCCGCCATCGCGGATAATCAAATTGGACCCAAGTCCGATCACCGTGACCGGCAACTCGCGTGGAATATTCGCCAGAAAATAGGCCAGGTCTTCCTCATCCTTTGGGCTAAAGAACAGTTGCGCTGGTCCACCGACCCGAAACCAGGTGATAGAAGCGAGGCTTTCATTGGCGCGCAAGCGCCCACGCAAATCGGGAACCAGTGCCGTGATCTCGTCCAGAATATTTTCAAAGCTCATGGTCAGGCGCTCTCCGCCGCTGAAGATCCTGTCCGTGGCAATCCTGTCTCTGGCGACCCTGTGTTTGCTGGTTCGCTCTGGTCGGAAAATGCTTTGGTAAGATTAGCCGGCAATGCATGCGCCCATTGGCTGATATCTCCAGCCCCAAGGCAAATCACCAGATCGCCTGGTTCAACCATCTCCCCAATCTTTGCGGTCAGTTCTTCTTGCCCCTCGATGGTAGATACATTTTGATGCCCGGTTTTGATGATTGCCTGTGCCAATGTCTTATGAGTAACCCCCTCAATTGGAGCCTCCCCGGCTTCATAAATCGGAGCCATGATGACCTCGTCTGCCTCCGCAAAACAACTGGCAAATTCGTCAAACAGATCAGCAACGCGAGTATAGCGATGGGGCTGTTTGACCGCGATGACGCGACCCGTAGTGACGCTTCTGGCCGCTTTGAGAACATTGCTGATTTCAACGGGGTGATGAGCATAGTCATCATAAACAGCGACCTTGTTCCAGACACCGGCGCGGGTAAAACGCCGGAATATACCACCAAAATTCTCGAACGCTGCGGCAATTTTTTCATCCGACATGCCAAGCTCAAGGGCCACAGCCATGCTGGCCAGCGCATTGCTGGCATTGTGTACCCCAGGAAGTGGCAGTTTCAACCCTTCAATGCGCCGCTCACCGCCCTTGATCCGCTTGCCAAGCGCCACATCAAAAACGGCAAAACCATCAGCGCCGTGCAGATTTTCCAGCCGTAAATCTGCGTCCTCATGCTCACCATAAGTCAATAGATGACGCCGGTTCATGGAGCCGCGATAGCTTTTGGCGATCTTTGCGACATGCTCATTATCAATACCAGCAACCACCAGACCATAAAAAGGGATATTGCCGACAAATGTTGCAAAGGCCTCCTTCAAGGTATCAAAATCACCATAGTGATCGAGATGTTCAGGATCGATATTACTGATAATGCCAACCTGTGTGGGGAGCTTGAGAAATGTGCCATCCGACTCGTCAGCTTCCACCACCATCCAGTTGCCCTTGCCATAGCGAGCATTGGAACCCCAGTCATTGACGATGCCACCGGTGATCACCGTTGGGTCAATGCCGCCCTCTACAAGCACATGGGCGGTCAGTGAGGTGATGGTGGTTTTCCCATGGGTGCCGGTCACTGAGATGGTCGCATAGTGGCGCATCAGCTCGGTCAGCACTTCGACGCGGCGGATGACGGGCACACCGCGCTTTAGTGCCTCGTCGCGTTCGGGATTGCCCGGTTTGACGGCGGAAGAAATAACCACGCACCCGGCATTGTCGATATTTTCCGGGGCATGGCCGACAAATGTTTTGGCGCCCAGCTCATTGAGGCGCTTCAGGTTCATACTGTCGCTCATGTCGGAGCCTTGAACCTCATAGCCCAGCTGCAGCATGACGTGAGCTATGGCGCTCATGCCGATGCCGCCAATACCGACAATATGAAACGGGCCAAGTCCTTTAGGCATTTTCATTTGTTTTTATTCCTCAAAATCGCGCGTGTCAGTCTTGGCGCAAGCATTGTGTCCCTTGGGACAATCTTATGCACCAGCCGCCACTTCTTCCACCAGATCACCAAGCCGTTGTACAGCATCAAGCTTTCCAACTCCCTTAGCTGCCATTGCGGCGTTTTGCAACATTTCGGGGTCGCCAGCCATTTTCGCCAGATCCGCCGCCAGGCGCTCCGCGTCCAGATCCTTTTGCTCAATACATATGGCGCCACCCGCATCTTGCAAAAAAGCGGCGTTACGCAACTGGTCATTATCAAGCGCATGAGGCAATGGTACCAGAATGGAAGGCCGACCAATAACCGCCAGTTCGGTGACGCTGGACGCCCCCGAGCGCGCCAGCACCAAATGAGAATGAGCTATGATTTCGGGCAAATTGCCGAAAAAAGTCGATATCTCGAAACTGATGCCAGCCAGGCGATAGGCTTCATTGACCCGTGCAATATCTTCCTCGCGGCATTGCTGCACAATGTTCAGCCGGGCCTTGATCTCGTCGGGCAGCATGGCAATCGCGGGCGGCACAAGATCCGAAAAATAACGGGCCCCTTGCGAGCCGCCAAATACCAGCAAATTGAACGGTCCCTCCGGGCTCATAGCAGGATAGGGAATATTGGCATTTTCGATCACCACATCACGCACGGGATTACCAGTATGGCGCGCCTTTTTGGCCAGTTCGCCCTCAACATGGATGGTGTGCTCAAACGATAGGGCTATAGCTTTGCTCTTGCCAGCCAACATGCGATTGGCGCGGCCCATGACAGCGTTTTGCTCGTGCAAGATGGCTGGGATACCAAGCGACTTGGCAGCAAAGATCGGCGGAAAGGTGGGATAGCCACCAAATCCAACGATACAGGCTGGCTTGACCTTTTTAAGGATAGAGCGCGCCATCGCCGTCCCCTTGCCCAGCTTCATGACCGTTTTGGCAATGGACAATGGATTTTTAGCGGTGATGGTGGCCGCTGGCACCTGATAGATTTCGCGGGCCGGAAAATTGGAACCATAGCGATCACCGCGCATATCGGTAATGAGGTCGATCTCATACCCACGCCTCGTCAGCTCTTGTGCCAGCGAAAACGCCGGAAACAAATGCCCACCGGTGCCTCCAGCCGTGACCATTATCGATTTTGTCACACATCCCCTCCTTGATTGCGCATCCCCGCCAGGGTGCGGTCGAATCGTGTTTCCCCACGATGACGCCGCGACAGCCCCAGAGCAAGCCCCATTGCCAGCGCCACCGCCAAAAGCGACGACCCGCCATAAGAAATAAACGGCAATGTCATGCCTTTGGCCGGTAAAAGCCCCATATTGATACCAAGATTAAGCACCGCTTGTAATCCAAAGGCCAGCATCAGACCCGCCAGCGCCAGCTTACGAAACGGGTCTTTGTCCTGATACGCATGAGCCAGCCCCCGCAGCACGACAAATGCGAAAATGGCGAGCAGTCCAGCGCAGGCCAATAATCCGAACTCTTCGGCCAAAACCGCGAAAATATAGTCGGAATGGGCGTCCGGCAGAACATGCTTGATCACCCCCTCACCCGGCCCACGTCCCAGCCAACCCCCTTCAATGAAAGAGCGCAGGGCATGGCCAACCTGATAATTATCGCCGCCAGCCGGATCCAGAAAACGATCAATACGCTTGCTCACATGAGGCACCAGAAAATAAGCGGCACCAAGACCGCCAGCACCTAGTCCCGCAAACAAAGACAACCAAAGCCAGGGCAGCCCCGCCAAAAAAAACAATCCGGCCCAGATCAAGGCCAGCAAAATACTTTGCCCATAGTCAGGCTGGGCAACAAGAGTAGCAAGGACCATTGCAAACAGGCCAAGCGAAATCAGCAACCAGCGCTTATCGGCACTTTGCTGGGCCATGGCGAATAAATAGGCGGTGACCAGCACAAATGCCGGCTTGATAAATTCAGAAGGTTGCAGGGAAAAGCTGCCAAGCTCAATCCAGCGACGCGATCCCTTGGCGCTCGCTCCAATAAAGGGGATCAAGACCAGCAGGATAAACGCACCGATAAACAGCAAAACGGCCACTGCCATCATGGCACGCACGGACAGCATCGAGCTGACGATCAGCACAAGAAAAGCCAGCACCAGCAATATCGCATGGCGTTTGACAAAAAAGAATGGGTCTAGTCCAAGCCGCAAGGCAACCGGTGGACTGGCGGCCAGCGAGGCCAACAGGCCCGCCGCCATCAACAAGCCAAGAGCCAGCAGCAAGCGGGTATCAAGACTATACCACCAGTCTCCCAATACCGACCGCTCTGCCCGGCTGATCCTCATCACTTATCCTTGTTGATCAATGCCAGCACCTGTGCGCGAAACGCATCGCCCCGGTGCTCGAAACTTGGAAACTGATCAAAACTGGCGCAGGCCGGGGCCAACAAGATTACAGAGGCCTGTTCGTCCGCATCGGCATCTTGCAGCGCAAGTGTAATGGCACGTTCCAGTGTCTCTGCCATCTCATGGGGCGCATCCCCAAGCAGGCCTGCAAATTCGTTCGCGGTTTCGCCAATCAGATAGGCTTTTTTGACATTGGGTAGATAGTCCTTGAGGCCAACAAGCCCCCCTTCCTTACCTTGCCCACCGGCGATCCAGTAGATATTTTGATAGGCCCCCAGAGCCTTGGCCGCACTTTCCACATTGGTGGCTTTGCTGTCATTGACAAAGCTGATATTGCCAAGCCGCCCGACGACTTCCATGCGATGAGGCAAGCCGGGGAAGCTTTTCATGCCGGCCTCAATCTCATCGCTTGTCAGGCCAAGAGTTTTACAAACAGCATGGGCCGCACAGGCATTTTGTTGGTTGTGCACGCCTTGTAGCGCTGTCATCTCAGCGAGGTCTATGCGTGCCAGTTCCTTGTCCCCTGCCCATTCTATCAACTGATCATGTTCTGCAAACACGGACCAGCCTCGGCCACGCAGAGGCTTTGTCACCGACACAGCGGTAACGGGGTGGCCTTCATTCCCATCCTGCCTCATGGAATTTGCCAGAAAGCGCCCCTCACTCTCATCAACTCCAATGATCATGCGATCAGGCGCACTTTTCTCAAACAAGCGCTTTTTGGCTGCAAAATAGCCGCCACGCCCATCATGGCGATCAAAATGATCGGGTGAAAAATTAAGAAAAACCGCAATGCTTGGAGACAGGGTGCGAGCCAGTTCTGTTTGATAAGAGGACAGCTCCAGCACATAGACCATGCCCTTTTTCGGGGGATCAAGGTCAAGCACGCCACGACCGATATTGCCGCCCATCTGGACGTTGCGGCCGGCTGCCTTGAAGATATGGGCAATCAGCGCCGTTACCGTCGACTTGCCGTTTGACCCAGTAATGGCGATGGCTTCAGGCCACGGCTCATCGCCCTCTTCCTGGCCATTCCAAAAATCGAGATAAACGGAGAAAAACAAACCCACATCATTGTCGACTGGTACCCCATGACCCCAGGCCAGTTTTACAATCGGATTTGGCTCTGGATAAAGATGGGGAATACCGGGCGAAAGAATAAGTGCCGCAAAATTATGTTCCTGCCACACATGGTCAGCGTGCAGATTGGCAATCAAAAAGCCCTCGGCCTCTGCAGCTGTCAGACTGTCTTCATTGTCGTCCCAGCACACCGGCGTTGCGCCGCCAGCTTTCAGCGCACGCGCCGCACTCAGTCCGGAGCGACCAAGACCCAGTACGGCAACCGCATGCCCGTTATATTGTGTCACTGGGATCATGAAAAGCCTATCGCAGTTTCAGTGTGGCAAGACCAATAAGGGCGAGCACCACAGAGATAATCCAGAAGCGAATGACGATGGTTGGCTCTTTCCAGCCTTTTTGCTCAAAATGATGATGCAGAGGCGCCATGCGAAACACTCGTTTTCCCGTCATCTTGTAAGACGCCACCTGCACGATCACAGACACCGCCTCCAGCACAAACAGTCCGCCGACAATCGCCAGTACCAGCTCATGCTTGGTAACCAGCGCTATAGATCCTAGCATCCCACCCAGCGCCAAGGATCCCGTGTCTCCCATGAAGATCATGGCAGGGGGCGCATTGAACCACAAAAAGCCCAGCCCTGCGCCAAGCAAAGCCCCACAGATCACCGCCAGCTCGCCAGTTCCCGGCACATAATGGATTTGCAAATATTCAGAAAAGTTCACATTGCCCACCAGATAGGCGATCAGCCCGAACGTGCATGCCGCGATCATCACCGGCACAATGGCAAGGCCATCAAGTCCATCGGTGAGATTGACCGCATTGCCAGAGCCAACAATCACCAATATTCCAACGACGATAAAGAACGGCCCCAGATAAATCAGCGTGTCTTTAAAAAATGGAATGGTCAAA
Source organism: Alphaproteobacteria bacterium (assembly GCA_024280475.1). Taxonomy (GTDB): domain Bacteria; phylum Pseudomonadota; class Alphaproteobacteria; order Rhizobiales; family JAKIUO01; genus JAKIUO01. Next base: position 11,105 of record JAJRQA010000047.1, on the reverse strand, counting down.
GACGAAGCAAACGGCTCCTTGCCAAGCGCCATCACCAGATATGTGGCGACAGCCGCGATCACCACTTCCAGCAATAAGCGAATTCGGCCAGGAAAACCGTGATGATCCTGGCGCGAAACTTTTAGAAAATCATCGTAAAAGCCGATCATGCCAAACAGCATGGTCACCCAAAAAACAATCCACACATAATGATTGGAAAGATTTGCCCATAGCAATGTCGCTGTTGACCAGGCCATCAAAATCATGACCCCGCCCATCGTCGGCGTGCCCTGCTTTTCCAGCAGATGAGAGGCCGGACCATCTTCACGAATCGGCTGGCCCTTGCCTTGGCGCACCCGCAACGCCGTAATCAGCCCGGGGCCGAAAATGAACATGAACACCATTGCTGTCATGATCGCCCCGCCAGTGCGAAAGGTGATGTAACGAAAAACGTTCAAAGCACCGAACTGGTCACTGAACTGGATCAAATAATAGAGCATGTTTTACGTCCTGTTGCCTTAGAGTCTATCCAGAAGGTTAGCTATTCAACTTCCCTTTGCGGGAGATAGATCGGTTTTCATGGCCTCAACCAACAAGCCAAGCTTGCTGCCATTCGAGCCTTTTATCATAACGATGTCGAGCGTTTGCAGCGCGCCCAGCAATATCGGTTTCAAGTCTTTGGAATTTTGCGCAAAACCCCCGCGCATTTGTTCCGGCAATTTGTCGTACAGCACCTTCATATGCGCCCCGCAAGCAAACACCAGATCAATCCCCGCGCTTTGCAAAGGATCAATAAGGGCTGCATGCAAATCATCGGCGCTGTCCCCAAGCTCCAACATATCACCGATCACGGCGACTTTGCGTCGATCAGCCGGATAAAGTGATAAATTTTCAAGTGCAGCACGCATGGAGGCCGGATTTGCGTTGTAACTTTCATCAATCAAGGTGAGTTGAGAGATGCGCTTATTACCAAGCTCAAACACCTGCCCACGTCCGACTGGGTCCATTTTCATGGTCGCAAGCGCCTTCAAGACCCCATCAAGACCACCATAGATTTCATCGCCGACATCTTTGCTCGCTAATTTCAATCCAGCGATGGCGCTAAACCAGGCCGTTATGCAAGCGCCAGCGTTGAGAACATTATGTTTTCCCGGCAACCCAATTTCAAAGCTCAGGCCAAACTGGCGACCAAGTGTCAGATCAGCGCGAGAGCGGTCTAACTCCAGTTTGATTTGATCAATAACATTGAGACTGTCTTGATGCGTGCCAAATGAAACAACGCGCTCAGAAGTATGTTCGATGACCGCCTCATAGGTTTCCCCAACAGCGCTAGCAGCTTTTTTAGCAAGGGTCTCAAATTGTGAGGTATCGCGAGGAATGACCGCCCAGCCGGACTTCTCTAACCCCTCAAAGATTTCAGTTTTGGCCTTTGCAATCGCTTGCAACCCCGAAAAATGCTCCAGATGCACTGGCAACACGCTAGTGATGATCGCAACATGAGGGCTCGTCATTTTACTCAAGGGGCCGATTTCGCCCGCATGGTTCATGCCGATTTCGATGACTGCAAACTCTGTATCGCGAGGCATACGCGCCAGTGTCAACGGCACCCCCCAATGATTATTGTAAGATTTTTGCGACGCGTGAACCTTGCCCATATGCGCAAAGCTAACGCGCAGCATTTCCTTGGTCGTGGTTTTGCCAGCACTACCCGTAACCGCTACAATCCTTGCAGTGTGGTTGAGGCGTGCGCGAGCAGCTGAGGCCATTTTCTCCAGTGCTGCTAGAGGATCATTGACCCGTAGCAACTGGCCATCATCGGCGCTCTTTTCATAGTCCAAAGAGACAAGTGCGAGTACCGCTCCTTTGGCAAAAGCGGCTGTGACGAATTCATGACCGTCACGCTGATCCTGGAGCGCGACGAACAGATCGCCAGGTTCGAGGGTTCTGGTATCAATGGAAATGCCGCTGATAGGCGGCCAATGCCCGGTGCCATCGAACGTGCCACCTGTAACTGTTATTACTTCTCCACTGGTCCACAACGGTTCTGATTGGCTCATCTTCCTGCCTCGCCCTTCAATAGTGCAAGCGCTTTAGCTACAGCACTGTGATCGAGAAATGGCAATATCTCATTGCCGATTTTTTGACCTTCTTCGTGGCCCTTGCCAGCGACCAGTAATATATCGCCCGCCTGCAGATGTTTGACCGATTCATTGATGGCGCTTTGCCGGTCGCCGATTTCGATGGCACCGGGAGCCGCTGCCAAAATTTCAGCCCTGATGGTGGCTGGGTTTTCGGTGCGCGGATTATCATCGGTGACATAAGCAATATCAGCATGTTTTTGGACAATCGCCCCCATCAAGGGACGTTTGCCCTTGTCGCGATCGCCGCCGCAGCCAAACACAACATGTATGCGTCCGCCCTTGCTGATGGGCTTGAGGGCCAGAATGGCGTTTTCCAGCGCGTCTGGTGTATGCGCATAATCGACAATCACCGGCACGCCCTCATTGGTTTTTCCAACAATTTCCATACGCCCTTTGGCGCCTTGAAGCGTGCCAAGATCTTTCCAAAAGTCCTGCCAATCCGCTTGTGCTGCCAGGCATAATCCAGCCGCCACGAGCAGATTGGATGCTTGAAATGTGCCAATCAGATCTGTTGTAATTTCAAACAGCTCGCCCTCATACCGCACATGCAAGGTCTGGCCATAGCCAGAGAGATGCAGGTCTTCGCGCATCAAGGTCTGACCACTGCGGCCAACACTGATCACCTTGAAATCTCGCTGCGCGGCAATATCGATCACCGATTGCGATCCCTCAATATCACTATCGACCACCACCGTGGCATTGTCTGGCAATAACTCCGAAAACAGGCGCAGTTTTTGCGCAAAATACTCCTCCATCGAGCCGTGATAATCGAGATGATCCTGGGTGATATTGGTAAAGGCGGCCGCTTTTATATTCACAGCCTCAAGGCGGCGCTGCTCTAGCCCATGACTGGAGGCTTCAATGGCCAGATGGGTCACCCCCTCATCCACCAGCATGGCGAGTTTTTCGTGTAATTCGATGGGATCGGGCGTCGTGTGGGACAAAGGCCAGTGTTGATTGCCAGCCTGTATGCCCACCGTGCCAAGAGACGCGCCGCGTATGCCCATTTCCTGCCAGATCTGCTGCACAAATGAAGCCACCGATGTCTTGCCATTGGTGCCGGTCACAGCAACAATATGGGCTGGCTGTTTTTCAAAAAACCGCGCGGCGATAAAGGCAAGATCCTTGCGTGGATCGCTTGAGACGACACAAGGCACATTGATATGCTCATGCGCCACATCGGCATGTAGCAAGATCGCCACCGCTCCGTTTTCCAGCGCATGATCAATGAATTTTGCACCATCCACCGTTGTACCCGGCAAGGCCGCGAACAAAAAGCCTGGTTCGACGGTTCTACTATTGCATGAGAGACCGGTTATCGTGGTTTTTTCATCGCCGAAAACGAGGACCGCGTCCGCAAGTTGTTGCAATGTTTTTGTTATGGTTTTCATCAAACATCCAGCAGGCCGGTTGGCTCTTTATTCTTCTAGGGTTCAAATTGTTCATAGGCTGCTCGACCAAGGTCCGTCAAATCAGTTATCGTCCTTTTTGGCGGGAAGGATGGGATTTACCCCCAAAAGCGGCGCAATGCGCAAGATTATGCGCCCTGTGAGCGGAGCGGCATTGCTCGAAGCTGAGTTTTGTCCCCGGGTCGCGCGTACTTTTTGCGGTTCATCAAGCATCACATAGGTCAAATAGCGAGGCGATTCGCTTGGAAATATACCGATAAAGCTGGTCAATAATTCTTTGCCATAACCGCCTTTTTTGGCTTTGCGTGCTGTCCCGGTTTTTCCGCCGACCCGGTAGCCAACAATATCAGCGGCCCGGCCCGTGCCTTTTTGCACATTGGCCCGCATGACTTCGCGCATAAAATGGCTCGTCGAGGACTTCAAAACGGGGATCCCCAATGGCACTGCATGGCTTTCATCGGCATGCAAAAAACTTGGCCGCACCAGATTGCCACCATTGAACAAAGCCATCGCCGAGGAGGCTAGTTGCAAAGGCGATACCGACAGACCATAGCCATAGGCAACCGACAGGCTATCCACCAGGCGCCATTTGGCTGGCTGCAACGGCAGTCCCGCGCTTCCCGCTTGCGTGCGCAAACGGTTGAGCAATTGTAACCGAGACAAAAAAGCCCGATGCTGATCGATCCCGGTTTGTTGGGCGATCCGGGCCGCTCCCACATTTGACGAATTGGTAAAAATCTCGCGCACCGACATGGTGCCGTCCTTGGTCTTGTGATGATCCTTGATGACAAAACGCCCAAGTTTGATAGGCGTTGCCACATCAAAACGCTCGTCTTCTTGCACAGCCCCCTCGTCAAGCCCCATGGCCACCGTAAAGGCCTTCAAGACCGAACCCATCTCATAGACGCCGCGCATGGCCCGGTTGAGCCGATCTGATTTTTGCGCTTGCAGGCGTTTTTGAGGATCAAAGGATGGCAGGGAGGCAAGCGCCAGAACCTCACCCGACCTTATATCAAGAACAAGCGCTGCCCCGGCCTTTGCCTTATAGAGGTCAAGGGCCTTTTGCAACTCGCTTACCACCACATGTTGCACCCGTAAATCGATCGATAGTTGTACAGGCGTAAGCTGTTCATTGCCCATCGGCTTTTGCGCGCTGCGCTTGTCGATAAAGCGCTCAATGCCCGACAATCCGTTATTGTCACTATCGACTGTACCGATGACATGAGCGATTTGGCTGCCAAGAGGATAAAAGCGCTTTGGCTCGCGTAAAAAATACAGCCCCGGTAGTCCCAGATCAAACACGGCCTTGCGTTGATCGGGCGTCAAATAACGCCGCAACCAAACAAAACGGCGCTTTGTATCAAGATTTTTGCGCACCTTTTCTTGATCAAAATCAGGCAAAACTGCACCGAGTTTTTCCGCCGTTTCATCAATATCGAGCAGGATTTGCGGATCGGCATAAAGAGAACTGGTGGGCACGTCCAGCGCCAGGACCTGCCCGCGCCGGTCATGAATTTCGGGCCGATCTTGCGCCTGCCTGGTCTGCGCACTGGCTTTTAAACGCAGATCCTCATGATGTTGCAAGCCAAAATATGCCAGCCTGCCTGCCAACACGATAAACGCTCCAAGAAACAGGCCGAGCATCAATAATACACGCCTTGGCCGCGCTACCAGCAAAGGCATCAGCGCCAATGCAGGCGGCTCTTCCTCGTTGGAGGCAAGACGCGCCGATGCGCCATCCCCAATGGGAATATTTTCCTTTTGGACCATCGAAAATGCCCTTGATGAATTTATGGCCTAGGCTGCGGGTTCGCTGTTTTTACGCTGGCCCTTTTTGCGCCGGTTCCTGGCAAACACGTTGAACATCTCCACGAGTGCCGAAAAGGCCATGGCGAAATAAATATAACCGCGCGGGATATGGAAACCAAATCCATCGGCAATCAGCGCCGTACCGATCATGAACAAGAACGACAAGGCCAGCATTTTGGTGGTTGGATGTTCGGCAATAAAGTGAGCAATAGCGCCAGAGGCGATATACATGACGATCATGGAGATCAGCACAGCCGCTACCATCACCTCTACATGTTCCGCCATACCAACCGCCGTCACGATGCTATCGATAGAAAAAATGAGATCAATGACAGCGATTTGCGCGATGGCCATGACAAACATATCTGAAGCCTTGGGGCCCGCCTGTTGTTCCGGTGTGCCTTCTATATCGGTATGAATCTCCTGCGTCGCCTTGACGATCAGGAATAGCCCCCCGGCGATCAAAATCACATCTTTCCACGAGAACCCATGCCCGAAAACGGTGAATATATTTTCTTTCAAGCCGATAATCCAGGTAATACCAAACAGCATGGCAACGCGCATGACAAATGCCAGCATTAAACCAAACTGACGAGCGCCCTTTTGTACCCCCTTTTTGAGGCGCGAGACCACAAGAGAGATAAACACCACATTATCGATACCAAGAACGATTTCCAACGCGGTCAACGTCAAAAGCGATGCCCAGATCGCAGGGTTATCCAACTGTGTCCAAAATTCCATTTTTAGATCCCCGCAGGTAAAACTTATACTGTAAAGGATTGCCCGCAGCTCCCCAAATGTCAATGAGAGGGATTGGCAAAACGCACAAATATCCTTGCCGGGGACAAACTATGCTAAGCTATTTCATGACAGGCATTTTATTTTCATGAGGTCTTTGATGCGGTTTCTTTGTTGCAGTTTATTTATTTCCCTGTGTTGGGGAAATGTTGCCCTCGCGGGAGATTATTATTTCAATTGCGCCACGCCCGGCGGCACTTACTCTTTGCAGGACGAGGGCAACAAACTGGCCCTGTTTGAGGGCCGCAAAAAACTCCAATATAAATCCATTCGCAAAACAACTATTCGCCAACAACAAGGTTTTTGCACCGCCAAAGACGGGCAAAAATTTGCCTGGAACTCGCATCAATATCTCGTCCAGCTGACAACCAGTATTAATGGCTCTCCTGTCGATCTCACATTTTTGTGCGAGCAAGGCAGTAGCGGCGTACCAGCTTCAATTTCTGATTGCCAAATGTCCACGACAAGCCACAAGCAATTAAAACCCGCCTATACGCGCCAACTGCCAAAAAAAATCAAACATGCCACAAACAAGAGCAAACGCTCAAAGCTGCAAGCCTCAACTGACTGGAGTTCACTGACCGATGGCGGGACCGCTTCGGCCATATTTGCCTGGTCCTCGGGCTGTAAAAAAGACTGCAATGATGAAGTCGATTATGTGCCCATCTTCTCGATCCAATGCGCCAAGAAAACACAGATGGGGGAACTGATTTTCTGGGAGCTGGGGCGTGAGAAAGAAGAACAACGCCAGGTCGGCGTCTGGGTGACTATCGACAATCACACGACAAGACTAAAAGCACGCGGAGAATCGAAACTGACCGGGGTCAGCCTCGACGTCAAGCTGCCGCTGTCCCACCCATTTTTCCAGGAGTTGGCCTCTGGTCACACCATAAAATATGGTTCATCGAGCGGCACCAAGGGCAGAACTGTGACGCTCAACGGCTCTGGAAAAGCAGTGCGCCGCATGCTCAAAGCCTGCCGCTGAAATTGACCTTGCTCGAGGCCTGAAGCAAATATGAAATCAGTTGAACGATCATGTGCCGGTTAGATGATGCGGAGCGTGTTGAAACAAGCTGTTCACAAGTTTTTTGCCATATAGCTTAACGCGGATCGGGCTTTGCCCCATCGGTCGATTGATAGTCAGTTGAGCTGAAGTGAAACCCAAGGCCTGCCACCTCGTCAATTGCAGAACCTCCTCCCAGGGAATGAACAAAGCGGCATGCCCGGCGCGAAGCAAAATAAAAGGGTGCAAGCCAAACCCCGCAGGTGAGACGCTGACACTAAGACAATTGCTGTAGCTGGTAAAACTGCCAAAACGTGCGCTGGAAAAATGAAAATGATCGCCAGAAGCAGGGCCTCGCGCGGCATAGCTTTTGGCCAAACTCTGCCAGCCACCAAAATACGCAATTAGCTGGAGAATAGCCATCCAGAACAAGGGAAAAATGATCGTAAATGCCCCAATGATCAGTGCGACTGTCAGACCTTCGGACATATTTTCCCTCACTATAACTTGTCTTTAGCAAAGATTATCCGTGCCGTCATAAATGTCAATGAACCAGCGATAACTACCACATATGAGCCTGTTGAAACGGGGGTCCAGACCTGTGGCAATTTATCATATCGCCTTTTATCTTACATATACTATCTATCTTAATAGCCGAACGTTCTGCTTAGAACCATTGGCTTTATTGATGAACACCGGATCCCCCGGTCCAAAAGAAGGAACCCATCATGAAAACGCTGACAAAAACGATTGCTCTTGGCCTCCTCGCTTCCACCTTTATCGGCGGAACAACTCTTGTTGCAAGCGCTACCCCAACGACCCCCGTCCCTTTCAAGAATTTCGACATGAATAATGATGGCGCAGTTTCTAAAGATGAATTCGCCAAAGCCGTTGAAAAATTGCAGGCTAAAAACACCGGCAATAAAGCCAGTGCGCCAAAATTTGAAGATGTTGATTCCAATAAGGATGGTGCCATCAGCAAAACCGAACTGGCCAGCGCCCAGTCAAAACACGGACATGGCGCGACCTCAGGCATGAAAGCAAAAAACGGTGTTTCATGGCAATGGCAATAGGCATTAGCTACGGGAAATTGGTTCCCGATCCTGGCTGAACCATTTTGTGTCACAGCCAAGAAAGAACCCGGCGGGCTACCCTGCGCCCGTCGGGTTTATTATTTTAAATTCAGCAAAAAGCTAGATAGGCATATTGAGAATGTCTTTGTAAGCGCTGATGACTTTATCTCGTACCGTCACGAGGGTTTCAACTGCCAGTTCGGTTTCGGCGACGGCGGTCACCACATCAACGATAGAGGCTTTGCCTTCGGCCAGTGCCATGGCCCTGGATTCGGCAACACGCCCCGTTTCCAGTGTCCCTGCAACGGCTTTTTCCACCATTGCGCCAAAACTGCCAGGACCAGACATTGGGGGTGTTGGCAGACCAAGGCCCCCATCCGCTTTACCAGCGGCATCTGCTATTGGTTTGGTCAAACGCTGGGCTGCAGCATATGCATTGGCGGCGCCGGTTGCTGTGATTGTCATTTTTATTCATTCCCCGTTCGAAGTGATGCCACAAAGGACCAAAAACTAACCGCGCAAAATATCTAATGTCCGCGCCAACATGCGCCGGGTGGATCCAATTACGTTCAGATTAGCTTCATAGCTGCGCTGTGCTTCGCGCATATCGACCATTTCTATCAGCGTATTGACATTGGGGGTTTTAACGACGCCCTTGTCATTGGCGGCCGGATTGCCGGGATCAAATTTCTCCCCAAAATCGGCGCGATCAAGCTGTATCCGTCCCTGGCGCACGACATTGGCCCCGATTTCACTGTCAAAGACTTCTCGAAAGGTCGGGATACGCCGTTGATAGGGGTCGCCGCCCTTGACGCTCGATGTTGATTCGGCATTGGCAATATTTTCTGCGATCACTTTCATGCGTCCAGATTGCGCCCTAAGACCTGAAGCTGCCACCTGCATGCTTTTCAATAAATCCATAATCTAGCTCCTCCCACGTATCGCTGTTTTCAATATCCCCAGCGAACGCGAATAAAGCGTACTGGCGACCTGATAGTCATAGGCGTTGCCCGTGACCTTGATCATTTGTTCCTCGAGCACCACCCCATTGCCTTCGGGGGTAATTTCCCAACCACTGCCATTATCGCTACCAAAGTTTGAGCGGGCATCAGCCATGACAGATCCCTGGATATGCGCGGCGCTTGTGCGGGCCATACCGATGGGGGGCAAAATCTGCCCCCGACCGCTTGCCTGTTCCACTTTAAAAGCAGCCAGATCGCGGCCCTTATAGCCCGGCGTATCGGCATTAGCGACATTTTGAGCCAACAAGGTCTGACGCTGCTGGTGCCAGTTCATTTTGCTTTTAAGCACAGCAAACATGGGAATAGAATCAAGTGCCATCGGTGAGGCGATCCCTTCTTAGGTGAAATGTGGACGCGCAAGTGATACAAATCCGCCACTTACACGCATCAATCAGGCAAAGTTTGCCGCCCTGGCGGTTAAAATTACGTAAACAATTGCCTATGGTTAACGCGCTTATCTTGATAATCGGCTTGTTTACGGGGAAAATTGGAAATGAACGCACGAATCAGTTAAGGTTTGACAGGGAATTATTTGCCGATATTTCACAAACGGGATGTTTGCGAAGATCGCTGGCGCCAACGAATAACGATCCACTGGCCTTTTCGGGGCTTGACTTTACACTGATTTGGCGGGCCGCTGACTTGGTAAAACAACTATAAGGAAGTCCATTTCATGGGGGATTTTTTCTTTTATATCGCCGCATTTGTATTTGTTATTGCTCTGATCGTCTTGGGAGCGTGGCTATGGCGCTCAATGCTGGAGCGCGGCGTCAATTTACCGGGCAATGGCCTGTTCAAGGCCGCGAACGAAAAACGCATCGGAGCTATTGAAACCGCAAGCATTGATAGTCGGCGCAAGCTTGTATTATTGCGACGTGACGGGGTTGAACATCTGATCATGACGGGGGGGCCCGTTGATGTCGTTATTGAAACCGGCATTGAACGATCCGCGCCCTATCAAAACAGCTCAAATTCTTACCGGAGCGATCCACCCCAATCCACACAGGTCTATGGTGGCTCTTCGCTTGAAAAGCGCCTTGCCAGTGCTCGTGATCCCGAGATTGATCCGCCGCTGCGTGCAAATGACTAAACGACACGAGAACCCGACAGCTCAAACAGCAAGATCCTTAAAAGCTCCCATTGCGGGATTGCTTTCCCTTGGCGCATTGGTGCTTGGTCTTGTGATGGTGTTCAGCAATCCAGGTCTTGCACAAAATATCACCATTGGCCTTGGCGATGGTGGCGGCAATGGCGTAACCGAGCGCGCCATTCAAATGATCGCCCTCATCACGATCTTGTCGCTGGCTCCCTCCATTCTCATCATGGTAACCTCGTTCACACGCATTGCCGTGGTACTGTCCCTGTTGCGCACCGCCATCGGGGTCCAGCAATCGCCGCCTAACACAGTGATCATATCTCTGGCATTATTCCTCACCGCCTTCATCATGATGCCAGTGTTCGAAAAAGCCTACGAGACCGGTATTGCCCCTTTGCTGAACAATGAGATCAAGCTGCCAGAAGCATTCACCAAGACCGCTCAGCCGTTTAAGGTGTTCATGCTGAAAAATGTGCGCGACAAGGATTTGCAACTGTTTATAGATCTGTCGAAAACGAAACCCCCAGCGAGCCGTCAAGACGTGGAGCTGCGTATTCTGGTGCCAGCCTTTATGATTTCAGAATTGCGCCGCGCCTTTGAAATCGGTTTTTTACTGTTTGTGCCCTTCGTTGTAATTGATATGGTTGTGGCCTCTGTTCTGATGTCTATGGGTATGATGATGTTGCCGCCGGTGATGATCTCCCTGCCCTTCAAGCTGATATTTTTTGTCCTTGTAGATGGCTGGCATCTGGTGGCGGGCAGTCTCGTCAAAAGC
>JAJRQA010000046.1 GCA_024280475.1 Alphaproteobacteria bacterium | reverse complement strand
GGATTTATATGGGCCGTGTAGGACCCCCGGGGAAACGCGTTAGCTACACACTTGAGACCCATCATGAACAGTTTTGGTTAACAGCTGGTAACCAGGAGTCCGATTTTGGAATATTTGAAACAAAAACACCCTGCACCGATTTTAACCGGCACAGGGTGAGTTTGGGGGGGATTGCAGCAAGATCTATGATTTTTTCTTGATGCGATATTTTTTGTGGCAGGTTTTGCAATATTTGACTGTCGCAGTAAATTCCGGCTTGAACGCGTCAAGGCCCTTGCGCGCCGCCTTGGCTGCCTTGTCACTATGACTTTCGAGTTCGCTAACCTGATGCTGGAAGTCTTTCATGTTTTTCCATATATCGGGGCTGGCTTCACTATCTTCTGTAATGGAGCCTTCTGGAACCTTGTGGCCAAATGCCAGGCCTACAGCCTGCAGGGTGCGCATGGCCAGCTCTGCTTTCTTGCCGTCCCAGGGTGTTTTACCCTCAACCATTTTAGCAGCTGTTTTAGTGGCAAATCCGGCCATTTCCATGAGCTCTTCGCGATCATGGGCAGCTGATTTCTGCGTTTTCGCTCCATCGGCACGTAGACCGGGTAAGGCAATCACAAACCCCATCAGGGCGGTAATAATAAACAGTTTCGAGTTATTTCGAATGGGCATGGCAGACCTCTTTTCAATTAAAAAATTCATATCAAGAGGCTTCACTGCGGTTGGTATTTCTCGATCTCGTGATCGTCGATTGCGTGCTATAACCGAAAATAAAGCCTCTGGTACAACTATAATTCAATCAACCTGTCAGGAAGCTGATAATTGGCAGGGTTTTGGGCAGTGTGGATATTATCAAGGCCGTTAACCGATACCGGGTTGGTGGCGCGACAGTTTTATCAAGGGGCTCTTGATGTTCGTCAAAGAACAAAGCACATTGCAAACAGAAACAGGCTCGACTGACCCTCGGGTGTTATTGGAAGCGCAAGAGTAATAATACAGGGAATTGAACGAATGAGTGATGCCGCCAAAATCGATCTGGGGACCATGCCGGAATGGAATTTAAGCGATCTTTATCCTGGCACGAAGTCGCCAGAATTAACCGGTGATCTTGCACGGGCAGCAGACGAAGCGATCAAATTTCAAGAGGATTGGCAGGGCAAGCTGCAAGATATTGCAGCGGGCACAAAGGGTGGCGAAGAACTCGCAAAGGTCATTGCGATTTATGAAGACATGGGAGACCTGATCGGGCGCATTGGCTCGTATGCCGGATTGCTTTATGCAGGCAATAATGAAGACCCAGAAACAGCGAAATTTTACGGTGATACGCAAGAAAAACTTACTAATATCTATAATAGCCTGCTGTTTTTCGAGCTTGAATTTAACCGCATAGACGACGCGGTGATGGACACGGCTCTGAACGCCAAGGAGCTTGCGCATTACCGCCCGTGGATTGATGAGCTGCGCAAGGAAAAGCCTTACCAGCTGTCCGACGAGCTTGAAAAACTGTTTCACGAAAAATCGATCACCGGGCGCGGCGCCTGGAACCGCTTGTTCAATGAAACCATGACCTCCCTGCGCTTTGAAGTGGACGGCGAACAGCTGGCACTGGAGGCGGCGCTCAATCTTCTCTCTGACGCCGATGGCGACAAGCGCCGCAAAGGGGCCAAGGCCATCTCGAAAGTGCTGGGGGAAAATATCCGCCTGTTTGCCCTCATTACCAATACATTGTCGAAAGATGTGGAAATATCCAATCGCTGGCGCGGCTTCAAGGATATTGCCGATAGCCGTCACCTTGGAAACCGCGTCGAAAAAGAAGTGGTGGATGCTCTCGAAAGTGCGGTAGTCGATGCCTATCCGCGCCTCTCGCATCGCTATTATGCTTTGAAAGCCAAATGGTTTGGGCAAGAAAAACTGGATTTTTGGGATCGCAATGCTCCCTTACCGATGGATAGCAACCGCGTTTATAGTTGGGTGGAAGCACGCGAAACCGTCTTGCAGGCCTATGATGGCTTTGCGCCCGAAATGGCGCAGATTGCCGAGCCGTTTTTCGACAAGGGCTGGATTGATGCCCCGGTGCGCAAGGGCAAAACACCGGGCGCTTTTTCGCACCCGACTGTGCCCAGCGCCCATCCCTATATCCTGCTCAACTATCTGGGCAAACCGCGTGATGTGATGACTCTCGCCCATGAGCTTGGACATGGCGTGCATCAGGTACTGGCCGCCGGGCAGGGGCCGCTAATGGCGCAAACGCCTTTGACCCTGGCCGAAACTGCCTCGGTGTTTGGCGAAATGCTGACCTTTCGCGCCCTGCTGGACAAGGCCAAAACGCAGACCGAGCGCAAGGTGATGATCGCTGGCAAGGTCGAAGACATGATCAATACGGTGGTGCGCCAGATCGCCTTTTACAGTTTCGAGCGCAAATTGCACACGGAGCGTAAATCAGGCGAACTCACCTCAGAACGGATTGGTGAGCTTTGGATGAGCGTGCAAGAAGAAAGCCTTGGCCCCAATATTCGCCTGCATGAGGGTTATGAAAACTACTGGGCCTATATCCCCCATTTCATCCATTCGCCGTTTTATGTCTATGCCTATGCGTTCGGCGATTGCCTCGTTAACTCCCTCTATGCGGTATATCAAAATGCTGAAGACGGTTTTTCTGACAAATATTTCGACATGCTGCGCGCCGGTGGCTCCAAACACCATAAAGAACTGCTGGCCCCCTTCGGGTTGGATGCCAGTGATCCTGCCTTTTGGGGCAAGGGCCTATCGATGATCGAAGGCCTCATCGACGAGCTGGAAGCAATGGAAGAAACTGCGTAATTAATCTTAAAATGACGCACTTCTGGCTCCCTCTCCCTTTAGGGGGAGAGGGTTGGGGTTGGGGTTGGGGGTTGAGAAAAGAAATGTCCTGCGCGGACGGCGTTTAAGGGACGCGTCCCTTAAAAATCCCACTTGATTTCGTGTTGGGGGGGTAGCTATGGAGAGATTTCGCGTCATTATCGGACGGGATTTGCAAGGCCCGCCCGACATTTGGAGCACTCAGCTACCGCGACGAACAGGGCGGTTGGCGGGAGCTGAGGAGGGCGCGCTGTCGGAGTAGCCTCTATCGGCGTTGGAGGCGCCGCAGGCAGTGAGCGCCAGTCCGGCAACCGCGATCGCGGCTATGGCGAGGACCACTTTAATAGCGCCGTTCCCGTTATTTCTGTGCATTATATTCCCCTGTCGGTTATTGAGTGTTGCTATTTTTATCCACGCTATGCCCGTTACGCCTGGATCTGGTCCGGGCATAGCGGGTTCAATCAAGTGTAATAACACCGCTCGCGCGAGGCCAATCACGTCTTGATGACATTCGTGTGATTTAAAGTCTGAGGGAAGAGTTGAGCCATGAACAACAGACTGCTTTTTTGGATTTGTGTTGCCCTCACCGCTTTGGTCTATGGCATCATGCTTGTATGGTCTTTGCCCATTATTTTGGCCGATGCTGATAGCCTTTTGCCCTTTGATTTACGCCCAGTGGGTTATTCCTATGAGCAGGCGAAAAGTTTTTTGGCTGCTTTGTCGCCAGATGGGACAAGGTTTTATCGAACGACACAACGAGCGCTGGATACGGCGTTTCCCATTCTCGAAGCGCTGAGCCTTGGCGCAGCCATTTTTCTTTTGCTACCGGATCGTTTGGGAGCGAAGCGTTTTTTTATTGCACTATTGGTGCTCCCCGGATCTGTATTTGATCTGCTGGAAAATGCAGCGGTTGCAGCTTTGTTACGAGCGGGAAGTAATGGAATTACGCCTGAAATGGTGGCGCAGGCCAGCTTTTATACGCAGTTGAAATCTGCTTTTGTGACGGTCTCGATGGTCATTTTATTATCTGCCCTTGTCACATGGTGGCTCCAGCGGCGGCGCGGTTGAAAAAAGCGTTAGTCCATGTGATATTATATTCATTTTAATTTCATCGAAAGACCAAGTCATGACGCGTTTGAAAGTGCAGAAAATTGGCAACTCTCTTGGAGTTATACTGCCGAAAAAGGTACTGATTGAACTGGGTGTTGGAGAGGGGGATGAGCTGTTTCTCACTAAAACGCCAGATGGTTTCAAGATCAGCAATCCCGATGAGAAATTTAAAAAGACCATGGAGATTGCCGAAAAAGTCATGGATGAATATAGCGAAACTTTGAAGGTATTGGCTAAATAGACTCCGGGCTACCTCACCCAAATGGGTTCCAAGGGCTTGCCCTTGGTGCCTGCTGCATAAGCAGCCAGCCCGGCGAGGGCAATAAGGCCGCACCTGGCCATTGCCGTGCACCACATATTTGAACGAGGTCAGCTATGCGCGCTTGCTTATTTCTCGTTATCCGAAGGTTCGGGTTGCATGAATTCTGATGCGTAATCCAGAGCGGCGAGTAAGTCTTCTGGCTTGAGTTCGGGGTGTTCAATTAAAACATCATCGAATGAGCGCACTGCTCCAAGCTTATGTATAAGCATCTCGACAGTAATGTCGGTTCCTTTGATGTAAGGTTTACCTTGCCAAAGGTCGGGGTCGGTCGCTATGCGAGGGTGAGACATGTGTACTCCAGTGTTCAGATCTGATTGTCATTTTTAATCAATGTCGCAGAGCGGGTTCGTGCGAACAGTGCGTTACGGGCTTTTTACGAGTGCAGTACCAGACAGCGGGGTCGGATAAATGGCCCTGATACACTCTACTTTTTTCTAATATCATTATCAAATAATGGGTTGCAAGGGCTTGTCCTCTTTCGCCTATTGGGGCGCTGTGTGTGTAGCACGCCAAGTCTCGCAGAGAGAAGAGTGGCCGGCGAGCGCATTCCAATTATTAGGGCCGGATCTGTCCATTGCCGTGCACCACATATTTGAAAGAGGTCAGCTGTTCGACACCGATGGGGCCTCTTGCGTGCATGCGTCCCGTGGCGATGCCGATTTCGGCGCCCATGCCAAATTCTCCGCCATCGGCGAACTGGGTCGAGGCGTTATGCATGACGATGGCGCTATCCACTTCATTCAAGAAAGTAGCCACCGCGACAGGGTCTTGGGCGATGATGCACTCGGTATGATGAGAGCTATAGCGCTCGATATGGGCGATGGCCCCTGCAACACTATCGACGCATTTGATCGAGATGATAGCGTCGAGATATTCGGTTGACCAATCGTTTAGTTTCACCGGGATGATGCGCTGATCTATGAGCCCGACTGTTTCATCACCGCGCACTTCGCACCCTGCTTCCAGCAAAGCCGTGACGATGGGAAGCAGTTTTTCTTTGGCGCCATTGCGATCCATCAATAGTGTTTCGGTTGCACCGCAGACACCGGTGCGTCTCATTTTGGCGTTGAGGACGATGGCAAGTGCCATGTCAGGATCCGCTGAGGCGTCGATATAGGTGTGGACCAGGCCCTCGAGATGGGCGAACACCGGCACCCGTGCTTCTTGCTGCACACGGCCAACCAGGCTTTTGCCGCCACGGGGTACGATGACATCCATATTGCCCTCAAGGCCAGTGAGCATTGCACCAACAGCAGCCCGGTCAGTGGTTGGCACCATCTGGATGGCGGCGCTGGGCAGGGCGGCATGGTGCAGTCCAGCCAGCAAGCACTGATGAATGGCATTGCTGGAATGAAAACTGTCGGAACCGCCACGCAAGATACTGGCATTGCCAGCTTTCAGGCATAAAGCGCCAGCGTCAGCGGTGACATTGGGCCGGCTTTCATAAATAATGCCGATGACACCAAGCGGGGTGCGCACGCGCGAAATTTCCAACCCGTTGGGGCGGCGCCATTCGGCGATCAACTCACCAACCGGATCGGCTAATGCTGCGATCGCTTCGAGGCCGCTGGCCATGCCATTGATACGATCTGGATCGAGCATCAAGCGATCTTTCAGCGCATCAGACATATTGTTTTGGGTGGCGGCTTCCATGTCTTTGGCATTGGCCGCAAGAATGTTATTGACCTGATCACGGATCGCGGTAGCGGCGGCCAGCAGTGCGTCATTTTTCTTTTGGGTTGTGGTAATGGCCAGTGCGTTGGCGGCCGAGCGCGCCTTGCGCCCTACATCCGCCATGAGCGCGGTGATATGGTCCTCGCTTGTTTGGCTGTGCGCGGCGACTTGTGGCGCCTGGGGGGTGTCTTGCGTCACGTCACTTATCCCTGTGCTTATCATTGTTTAAGATATTATCGAGTGTTTTGACGCGTTTTTCAAGTAGTTGTACGCGTGCAGCGGCTCGTTTTATGCCGCAGCGGTCAATCGCAACGGAGGCGCCTTTCAAGGAAGGCAGGATGTGAGCCTCCCATTCGCAGTCTTTGGGGATCAGTTTTTGCCACAAAGAATGGCTTTTGGCGATGGCTTCACTCCAGCGGATTTTTTTGTAACGGCTATAGTTTTTATGACCACCAACCATACCTAATAATTTGTCGACCAGAATGTCAGTTTGTTTTTGTAGAATTTCATATTGTTGCAATAGGCAGCGGTGGAGATGAAACCGGTTTTCACCACTTTTTTGTTCGCATTGCGCGATCATTTGTCCAGCCACCAGATTTGCCTGGCTGTCAGCTGCACGTGCTGGCGTTACAACCATGATGACGAAAGGCAAGAGTAGTAAGAAGTGACGAATGGACATGTTTCCAGCCTTGTTACAAAATGACCTGCTATAATTTGGCACTGGCCATAAATTAGCATTGGACTGGCAAATAAAAAAGCAAATAAAAAAGGTGAAACGAGCTTGTCGTTCCACCTTCTTCATTTTCCAGGTCTCTTTTGTAAAGAGGTATTTTACGCTATTTTTACAACTCGTTTGAGGGATTTACTACGCTCTACGAGGGATTGTTTTGCCTGATGATTAGGCAATTTTGACAGAGGCCACGGCTTCCATGCCATTTTCTGGGTCAGAAATCATTGTATTGAGGCAGGCGAGAGCTGCATCAAGATGCGACAGGGCATCTTCGTCTGTAATGCTGTCATCAAACAAGGCGGTCTGGGCTTTGTCGAGATGAGCTTCGGCGCTTTTGCGCAGCTCGGAAAGTTCTTCCATGCTGATGCGAACATTTTCACCGGGCATTATGTTATCATTGTGAGCCATCAAATAGACCTCCATTTACATTGTCATTAACAAAGCGGGGCTCGCTTGCGTTCCATTTAACCTAGTCTTGCAAGTTTAAGGACAGGTTAACTGGTGTCTTGAATTGGCACCTGATATATTTTGCGCCTTGCCAGATATTGACTTCCGATCAGCTATAAAGCACAGAGAAGTTAACCTTCTGGTAACCTGCCTGCGTCTAAATGAGAACAAAGATCGTACGAAATGGTGCCAGAGCCTCCTCTAAAGAT
>JAJRQA010000045.1 GCA_024280475.1 Alphaproteobacteria bacterium | reverse complement strand
TTCTGCAAGGCGTCGATACAGCGATCATTGATCTTGATCGGGAACATCGAACCTTGAGCGATTGGGCCAAGGGCCGCGAGGAATTGGCGCATAGCTATCCTTTTGTTCCCGTCTATGGCGTAGATAATGCCGCTCAGGCCGTTGCCCATGATAGGGGAGAGAGCCTTATCATTTTCGATTGTCCCAGCCGGGCGACCCAAGCCACCGTCAAAATCGCTCAAAACACGGATCTTATTGTTCAACCAATTCTTGCCGGATCACTCAAACATGCGAAATTGGCTCATGAAACCTTCACTGAGCTTGCTGGAAAGGGGATTGATCCAGCCAGAATGATCTATGTTTTAACCCGCTTTCAAACCCTCAAGCAATGCAACGATACGCGCGAGTTTATCGACATGGTGGCCATCAAAGGCCAAACCATCAAAGTGCTTAATAGTGCCATAGCCGAAAAGCCAAGTTATCGTCAGGCCATTTCGCAAGGGTTGACCATCACTGAAGCATCCCATCTGGGATTGCGCGAAAGCGCCAAGGCTTGCGTTTCAGATCTTCTAACCATCCTACTCAATGGCTAAACCAAAATGGGCGCGCGAGCTTGCCGCCAAGCAATCAGATACTAAGCCCAAGAAGGGGAGTGTTGCGGCCCCGAGCGTCGCCAAGACAAACCGCACCAATCAGCCCGAAGCGGCTGAAGCCGTGCCGGCCGACAAGGAAAAACGCCCGCACCGGATTTCAACCCATCTATCAGACAAGCACAACGCCCTGTTCACCAAAATAACCTATGCCATTGCCATGGAAACCGGTCGCCGGCCACTGCCTTGTGAAGTAATCGAACAGGGCATTGAGCTAATGGCCAAAAATTATGACATCGATCTTGATTGATCACTGGCGATCCAACTAATCAAAGCGTGGTGCCAGAGCCATGCCGCTCGCCAGGGCAGGGGAGGGGCTACACGGCTCCCGTGCTGGTTCAGAAATCACGCCGATTGATTTTAAACGTGCATCACGAGCCTTTTGCCGGACTGCGTCCCGGCTGGCGATCAGATCGGTAATCAGTTTTCTGGTGGTCAGGCGGTGCAATTGATGATCAATTTCTGCCCGTTCTTCAAAGTCCAACGGTCCTAGTTCAAGACGCCGTGCCTCCAACACTCCCCGCTGTTGCGCGATTTTGGCTTCCAACGTAAACCAGTCTCGTTCTTCATAGAGGCAATACCCTAAAGAACGCTCCCACGAATGGTCGAGCATTTTTATTTTTTAGTTTCGCCTTCAGTCTAGGAGGCCATATCGCGCAGTCAAATTTTTGATCTGCTTTTTCTATAAACCCGCTGTTCGCCCACCGCCGTCAACTTGCCACACTTCAGTATATAGCGCGACAAACCACTATCACTGGCCCCCAGAGTCTCCATGGCCTTGCGAAAGCCGCCGCCCCGTTTGCCGGGATTCTTGCGGATCAACGAGACCGCCAGCAAGAGCTGTTCCTTGCTGTATTTCTTCGCGTTATCTCTAACTAATACGACACGCATCATTCCAGTACTACCCATCGCCAGAATCAATGCAAGCGAATCACCAAGACCTTTGCCAATTGGGAATGAAGGCTTGGTTGAATTTATTGTGCCTGCCAGCCCGTTGCCCCCAAAGGGTAAAACAATGGTGATTGTGTTAAGTAACGTTGGGTTCTAAGCGCGCCCCTTGCGTCTCGTCCCCGTCCAATGTCGTTCATAGTCGGCAATCAAGTCTTTTGCCATTTTCTTGTCGCCGCGCCGCCAGGCATAATAGGCTTTGGAAAGCGCGGCCTCGGCCGCTTGTTGGCTGTCTGATGGTTGTTTCATAACGAGTAAGTTTCACGAGAGTGAAATGCACTGCAATTGTTACCGTTCAACCCGGTTTGTCAAATTTCTCCGTATGCTTTGCCTGTGGTCCCAAATGCATAACTTTTACGGGGCAGATTTCTTCACCACTTAAGAACCCGAAAACCAATTCATCGATTGGCCTCTACCGGCCCCCTTCAGTTACTGCAAAATTCTTCAGCTTGCACTCATCACATGGTCGGCTATTTTCATTTCCTGGAACCCTGATCACATAACCCGTTAAACGCTCCATCCAAACCGGTAACGCCCCTGCTATTGGAAATTCTTGCCTACGCTTGGCTATATGCGTTTCATAGCCGGTTGCGCTCATCCAAAGGATATTATCCTTGTGACAGCAACAAATCTCACCATCAAGTTTTTCAAGTTCCATACGGATACCTCTTCGCCAATAAGCCTGCGATTTTGCGAATTCATGCGGGACTTGGCCCTATTCATTCTCGTTCCGCAGCTGTTTATTTTGGGGATTCCAATTCAGTAGTGTACCGCAAAGCTGGCAGATTTTCGCGGACTGTAATCACGCTTATCATAAGCCAATGTTGTGTTCATCGAGGCGTGGGCCACAGATTTCTGTACGGCTTCAACCGGATGGTCGTGTTCCAGGGCTTCAGTAATGAATGCCGCCCTGAATGAATGCACCGTGAAACATGGCTCCAGCCCGATTTCGCGCGCATATTTCTTGAATATCTTATCGATCATGCGCCGTTTGATAGGGGCGCCGTCATAATCTTTCCATCGGCTTGCTCGTTGGAAGATATAAGCATCGGGATCATTGTGATGGCCGGCCATCGTTAGATAGCGCCGGAGCGCGACCTGTAGTTCCGTATGGATGGCAATCCTGTTTTC
>JAJRQA010000044.1 GCA_024280475.1 Alphaproteobacteria bacterium | reverse complement strand
TGAATGAAATTGTAACTTATCAAGTTGGGGGATGACGCTTTGAAATTTGGTATCATGGTCAATGAAGGACCGTTTCAGCACCAAGCATCTGATAGCGCCTATCTGTTTACGAAGGCTGCTTTGGAAAAAGGACACGAAATTTATCGGGTGTTCTTTTATTATGATGGTGTGAACAATGCCAATAAACTGTCTGAGCCACAGGCTGACGACAGGGACCTTGTGAAACTCTGGTCAGCGCTTGCTGAAGAGCACAAAGTGGACCTCGTTGTCTGTGTTGCTGCTGCGCTGCGCCGCGGTATCAAGGACGAAATTCTGGCGCCGGGGTTTCGCATCTCGGGTCTGGGACAGTTGATTGAATCCGGTATCGTTGCGGACCGGCAGATAACATTTGGTGATTAGGAGAGTTTTTGATGGAAGAAGAATGGGATGAGGACGGACCAGAAGTTGTCAAACGCTTCATGTATGTCAATCGCAAGGCTCCTTATGGGACGGTCTATGCTCTCGAAATGCTGGAAAAAGTTCTGATCGCGGCTGCTTTTGAACAAGATGTGCATGTGGTTTTCATGGATGACGGGGTCTATCAGCTCAAGAAAGAGCAAGAGACCAAAGGCGTCAATATGAAAAACTTTTCGCCAACGTTCCGGGCACTCGAAGGCTATGATGTTGAAAAACTTTATGTCGAAAAAGAAAGTCTGGAAGCTCGCGGTCTGACCGTTGATGATCTGGTCGTGCCGGTTGAAGTTTTGAGTTCAGATGATCTCAAGTCTTTGATGTCGAAACAAGAAGTGATCCTCACAGCTTAAAGGAGACTGAATATGCTACTACACACAGTGAACAAGTCGCCTTTTGAGCGCAATACGCTCGAAAGCTGCCTGCGGGTTTGCGAAGACGGGGCTGGTATCTTGCTGATCGAAGATGGCGTTTATGGCGCTCTTGACAATACAGCGGTTGCGGACCTAATCAAAAAGCGTATGGGCAATATCAAGTTCTATGTACTTGGTCCAGATGTTGATGCACGCGGTCTTGGGAATCAAACCATGATTGATGGTATTGAAAGTGTCGATTTTGGTGGTTTTGTCGACCTGGTCGAAAAGCACTCAGCTACACAGTCTTGGCTGTAAAATCTTTGGCCTGTTTCAAGGTCTTGGAAATCTGATCTGGCAACAGATCGGGCTTGGGAATGGCGCGGATTATTTGGTTAAACAAATCCGCATTTTGGATGCTCCTTTCAACAAGGGGCAAAATGACGGAAATGGTATAAACGAGGAGAATATAAAATGGCTTATGAAATCAACGGCGCAAGCATTGAGCATGACGAAGAAGGTTATCTTTCTGACATCAATCAGTGGACACCAGAACTTGCTGGTCTGCTTGCCAAGGACGAAGGCATTGAGATGACTGACGAGCATTGGGAAGTGATCAATTTCCTGCGCGAATATTATGAAGAGTATCAGATCGCTCCAGCTATTCGTGTGCTTGTTAAAGCGCTCAAGAAAAAGTTTGGCCCTGAAAAAGGCAGCAACAAATATCTCTATGAGTTGTTCCCTTATGGTCCTGCTAAACAGGCTTGTAAAGTTGGCGGCTTGCCAAAGCCAACTGGCTGTATCTAGTCATTGAACTTGTGTCTCGCCGACCGGAAGTCTTCGTTCGGTGGGACACTTTGAAATAACTTGTCGTCTTTGATTGAAGACGACAGGTGTTTCAAATTTCTCCCTGTATTCAGGATCAAATGTTCTGCCTTGTCACAGGGTAGGGGGAAATATCTGTTGGCTTTTCTACCGCCGGGCGAGCTTGAATTGTTATAAATTCAGGTGATCGGTAACATATAGAAAAGCAGGCTTGATCGAGAGAGTTGCGCCCAGGCTCGCTTGCTTGATTGAATTGAACCATTCGTCTGAGAAATTAGAACAAATGTCGTTAAAAAAGGCATGTGGCATCGTTGAAGACGGGTCATTGAAAGCTGAAAACGATAGAAGTCGGTAACGGAGGAACAAACTCGTGCTCACCACGATTTATGCCCTTGCATTCTATTTCGCGACAATCTTGCTGATTGTCGGGATTGCTTATAGAATCTATGAGTATGCAAAAGTACCGGCCCCCCTCAATATCGCGACCACGCCTGCGCCGACTACTGTTCCAGGGGTCTGGTTACGCATGTTCCGTGAAGTCGCTCTGTTTGAGAGCCTGTTTAAAGCCAATAAATGGATCTGGATTTTTGGCTATCTGTTCCATGTCGGCCTTTTGCTGGTGCTGATCCGCCATATCCGCTATTTTGTCGATCCGCGCTATGTGCCGGACCTCATTTGGTTGGGCATCGCCTATATTCAGCCAATTGGTAAATATGCGGGTTTTGCGATGGTCTTTGGCCTGGCTGGATTGGCCATAAGACGGATTGTTGTCAATCGTGTGCGCTATATCTCATCGCCTTCTGATCATCTGATGTTGTTGCTGCTGATCATGATTGGTGTCAGTGGTTTCATAATGCAATATGTTGATCGCACCGATATCGTTTCGGTCAAAAACTTCTTTTTGAGCCTTGCTTATTTGAACATGTTCGACTGGCAGCCGCTGCCTGACAGCCTGCCCTTGATGGTTCATCTGACACTGGTGCTCATATTGATGATCATTTTTCCCTATAGCAAGCTGCTGCATGCGCCCGGGATCTTTTTCAGTCCGACCCGCAATCAGGTCGAT
>JAJRQA010000043.1 GCA_024280475.1 Alphaproteobacteria bacterium | reverse complement strand
TCCCTGATTGGGCTGACGCGCCAGTTCTGGTTGCGCTTCCAGCGGAAGATTAAGCTCTTTGCCACGATTGCGAAAATTGGTGCGCCCGGTCAACTGGATAAACCCCGAACCACGATAGTTCCATCCATCATTGGTACCGCGGCCCCGATTTCCCAATCTTGCTCCGTAAACCCAGTTCGCGACTTTTTTGGGTTTTCTGGCAATGACACCCGCCTTGGATTTGCTGACCGTTCGTCGGCTAAACACCTTGAGCAGAGTGCTCTTTGAATAGTTCATATTCTCGTCAAGGCGACGCAAGCCGCCAGTTTCCAATCCTACCTGGGTAAAAAAGTGAACAAGCCGCCTTGGCGTGGTGATGCCTGCCTCATGGAAATATTGCTGATTGGCAACGAGACTGGCGACAAGATCTTTGCGCGCACGCGGTGAAAACCTTTTAACCTGCTTGGCGGTAAATAGCTGTTTGAACTTGCCATCTGACTGTTTGGCCTCAGCTTCGAGCCTGGCTTTTTCCAGTACGGCCAATCTCGCTTTCTCCGCTTCTTGGGCAAGTTTGGCCTGGTCTATTTCAGCTTTCGCCTCAGCATCAAGTTTGGCCTTGGCGGCCGCATCCAATTTGGCTTGCGCGAGCTGATCCTCGGTATTTTTGTCTTTTGCAGCTTTTGCAGCTTTTGCAGCCTTTGCATCAGCGTCCAATTTTGCCTGTGCCAATTTATCTGCAGCAGCTTTCGCAGCCAAGGCAGCGGCAGCAGCTTTTGCATCGGCCTCAAGCTTGGACTCCTCGTTGCGTTTGACCTCTTCGTCGCGTTTAGCTTGAGCAAGCTTATCGGCAGCGAGTTTGGCGTCCGCGTCCCGCTTGGCCTGCGCCAGTTCAGCTTGTCTGGCTTTAGCTTTCGCCGCGGCATCGCGCTTGGCTTGCGCCAATTGGGCATCTCGCGCCCTGGCAATCGCTCCAACATCGATATCTCGTGCGATACGAATACCGATGGTACGCCGCTTGTGATGTTCGCCATATTTATTGCGGGCAGCTGACCGCAGCGCGTTCTCACCCGAACGCCACGAACCAGAACGCACAACGCGCTGGCATTGATCTTTTTTGCCGCGGCGGGCGCTACCGTTATCGGGCGCTCCCTCATAGGATTTCACATAGCAATCCTCAACCCATTCGGCGACATTGCCGATCATCCCGTGCAGTTTGAATTTATTAGCCTGAAAAATGCCGACCGGTGCAGTCTTGGAGCCATACCCGTCCGAACAGCTATTATTGGCGTAAAACAATGCCAGCAACTCGCGGTCCGCGCCATTGCCATAAGTGCAAAGCTTGCTAGCATCGGTGCCAAAGAAATAGCGCTTTTGCGAACCTGCCCGCGCGGCATATTCCCATTCCGCCTCGCTAGCCAGACGATAAGATTTACCGGTCTGCTTCGACAGCCATTTTGCATAATCATTTGCATCACGCCAGCTAACGCCGGTTACCGGCAAGGTAGCTGGATGATCATCTGCATGGCGCCCCTCCCCCTTGCAGCCCCCACCTGCTACACACAAGTTCCACTGATGATTACTGATCTCACGGCGTGACAGGGCAAAACCATTTATGGTCACGCGCGCTTGCGGGCCCTCATCCGCGGCTCTGCCCTTTTCGCTTGCTGGCGACCCACGCATGTAACTACCGCCCTTTATGGCCATCATTTCAGGGCAGTTGAGGCAATCTTGAAACGGCTCATTCAATTTTAACTGACGCTTGGAGATGACGGAACGTATCGCTGAATTTTTCTGTTTGAGTGCGGCCATCTGCTGAGTCAGGGTGATACGGGGAATGGGCTGGCCAAAAATGTTGAGGCGCACGGTGAACTGGTCATAATAGGCCGGGGTCTGCAAATGATCCAGCGCGTTGGCCTGGATATAGACATTTTCGCGTACTTCTTGCGCCATCCATGCGAGCCCTGGACCAGCGCCGCGCTTGGCCTGCGACAATATTTTCAGCAGGTTCTGGGTATATACAGAGTGGCCATTGGCGTCGCTGTTTTGGGGGCCATCCAGAGCTGATTGACCAGCGCCCGCCGAATACATCACGAACATGCCTTTGGGGGCCAGCACGGGGGCCAGCCCGCGTTCTGGCGCAAATCCTCTTACCTTTTTACCCGGGGACTGGGGGCGCTCACGGCAGGCATCAATGATAAATATAACGGTGAGGTTCTTTTCCTTGCGCACGTCGGCAATCTGATTGAGTAGATCATTGAGGACCATAGTACGCTTGGCAAAAAGCGCAGGACGTTTCTTGGCCGCGAACAGCTTATCGACATCCGAGCCCTTGATATCGCTGGGGATGAGAAAATTGCGCCCCTCATATTCAACGCCATGGCCGGAAAAATAAAACAACGCCACAGAACCATCGTCCGCCGCTTTCAGCTTTGTCAAAAAGGCTTCGAACGCCTCTTCCATTGCGTCAAGATCGACATCCGTTTTGAGGTCAACATTTTCAGCCGCAAAGCCAATTTCCTTGAGCTTGTTGGCAACGCCCGTTGCATCACTGACAGCATTATTGAGGGGATTGCCAATCAAGGGGTATTTGTCGATACCAATAATCAGGGCATATTCGCCAGCACTGGCAGGCCGGGAAGTAATTGTCACCAAGAAAATATAACAAAACAAAATTAAAAATATACGCGTCCGCATCAATACCCCCTGTTTAATAACGAGCTTTCTATATTGAAGCTTCTAGTATAGGCTTGATCTACTGCTAGTCACTAGCAAAATGTTTTATTCTTTTTGTATTCTGGAGGTTGGGGCATGGATCGCGTTACCGAATTGTGTGAACAGGCAATCGGCAAAAACGAAGATGACGATTATATTTTACGGCCGGCAGCGCATGCTGCAATTCTTGAAAAATCTGGCAATGCTCGTCTACTCGTCAATGTGTTGCGAGCCCCGGGTCTGCAAGAAATCGCCGCCAGCTATACCAGCGATGACCGTCAGGCCCTTCGCGCCCAGACCAAATATAAATTTCTCGCCAAAACGGCTATCTGGCTGGTTTTCCTCGCCGTCATTACCGCCGCCATCGCTGCCGCTTTACCACTGGATGACCTCCTGTCGCTCAAAGGAGCGCAGCATCAAGCCCGCCTGATCGCCATAATGTTCCTGTTTTTAGCCTTGATGGGAGCCTTTGGCATTTTGTTCTGGCTGGAAACTCGCAAGCCCTATGTGCGCTGGCACGAGGCGCGCGGGCGCGCTGAACTGGCCCGCAAAAACCTGTTTCGCGCCGTCTTCGCTGCCAAGGTCACCGATGGTCCCGTGCAAGGGGAATCGCCCTTATTGCCGCTCAAACTTGAATATTTCCGGCGCTATCTGCTTGATGATCAAATCCTTTATTATTATAAACGCGGTGACGAACATGCGGGCGCCGAACGGCGCAAGAAAATCTTCTGGGGTCTTGCCAATCTTGGTATTCTTTTGATGATCCTCGCAACCTTTCTGGTGGGCGTCATTGCCCCCTTGAGCGAACAGGGCGCCTCGCCCCTGCTGCATCTCGTCCCTGATACCGTGACGGGATATTTGCAGCGCTTTGAAATTGCCCATATCGACAGCTATTTGCTGGCGGGGGGCATTATTCTTGCTGGATTGTTCGGCGTCCTATTGTCTTTTTCGCTGCTCGATGGTGCCAAGGGCAATGCCGTACGCTTTCAAAACAGCTTTGAAAACCTCGTCTCCTTGCGTGAAAATGGCCTCGATAATGCCCGCGCCAAAGCTCTGCTCGATGACGAACAAGGTGTCATGCATTTCGTCGACAGCATCATGGCGCAAATCTCTGCCGAGCATCAGGACTGGGTGAAAATACAAGAGACGCCAGTGCTCAACGCGGGCACCCCCGAACAAAATCATGACGCGCCGCCACCCGCTGCGTCCCCTGCAGCGCCAAGCCCTGCCGAATAGATGCGGCTAGACAAGTCCGGTCCTCGATTTTGGTCAAGATTTCAATCTTATGACCCAGCAGATCTGATAAAACTCAATCACATATTTTATCCCTGTTACCGGAGTGCTTGTCTTGACGGTTGATTTTTTTATTTCGCGGGCCGGCAATGACCGCAAGTTTGCCGCAAAAATCAACGAGATATTACAGCAGGCGGGATATACGACCATTCTGCAGGATGATGATTTTGGCTATCGCGATTTCATAGATGCCATGCATGAGGCTCTGGTGTCAGATGCGCGGGTGATTGCGCTTTATTCGCCCGACTATTTCAACAGCGATTATTGTCGGGCCGAGGCGAACGGAGCGCTCAAAGGCGACCCCCTGAACAAGCAGCAACGGCTCATACCGCTGCGCATTGCCCAAGTTGACCCGCCGGGAACTTTCGCCAATATCGCCTATGCAGATCTTATTGCGGCACGGACCAGTCACGATGAAGAGCTGTTGCGCGATATTGTGCTGGCGCTGGTCCAGCCCGGTGCGCGCCAGATCAATAGCGGACCGGCGGCGCCTTTATGGATTGAGCCTAAAACGATCTTGCACAGCCAGATTGCTCCCTTGCAAAATTTCACTGGTCGTGACGAGGATCTGCGCCGGCTCGAAGAGATGCTGTTTGCGGGGAGCCGCGCCGCCGTAACCCAGAGCGCACAGACAGCTGCTGTTTCGGGCCTCGGAGGTCTTGGCAAATCGATGCTGGCGCGTGAATATGGCTGGCGGCACCGCAAGGAGTATGGCGGCGTTTGGTGGCTGCGGGCGCAAACCAGAGACACGCTGCTGACCGATCTGGTTGCGTTGGGGGCAGACGGCCTGCATATGGCTGGCATTGATGACATGCCCGAGATCGACCACGCGGCCGCTTTCGTGCTGGAGCATCTGGCCCATGGCGATTTTGAAAAGCCCTGGCTGCTGATCTATGACAATGTGGAGCGTCCCGAACAGCTCGATGGGATGACCCCCGCCCAAAATGCCCATATTCTCATCACCAGCCGCTGGTCGGATTTTTATGGTGAGGCAGACAGCCTGCAACTGGGATTGTTCACCAGAGGCGAAAGCATTGATTTTCTGCTGACGGGCAACAAGCGTGAAACCCGCGATAGTGCCGACGAGCTGGCAGAGAAGCTTGGCGATCTGCCGCTGGCGCTGGAGCAGGCCGCCGCCTATTGCCGGCGCGCGCGCCATGTGAGCTTTGATGATTATATCGCCCGCAAGATCGACCCGTTGCAAATGATGCCGCGCGGCAGGCCTGGTACAATGTACGACAATGTCTGGGCAACTTTTACGCTAGCCCTGCAACGGGTCATTGAGGGCGACGAGAAGGCAAGCATTGCTCCCTGCCCCGAGGCTGAGCGGCTAATGGGCCTGCTGGCTTTTCTCGCCCCCGACAATATCCCGCTTGATCTCATCACGAAGGACGTCATGAGCGATATAGAAAAAGGCGAAGCCGTCGCCGCCCTATCAGAGGTTTCACTGATCGGCTGGGGCGACAACAGTGATGGAACCACCGCAATCAACGTCCACCGGCTGGTGCAAGAAGTGATGAAAAAGCGGCTCTCTTCTCCCTCTCCCCTTAGAGGAGAGGCTCGGGGTGAGGGGGAGGCAAGCGAGCAATTTGCTGCAATTGCAACGAGACTGGTAGCGCATAATTTTCCCAACCCCGCCGACGATGTACGCAACTGGCCGCGCTGCGCCCTGCTCTACCCCCATGCCAAGGCCGTACTCGCCACAGCCCCCGAAGATGGCGACGCCGCACAAGAGACAAGCCTGCTGCTCAATCAACTCGCTCTATATCTCCAGGCCCGCGCCGATTTTACCCAGGCCGAGCCGCTGATGCACCGCGCCCTCGACATCGACGAACGCAGTTATGGCCCCGACCACCCCAACGTCGCCATCCGCCTCAATAATCTCGCTTTGCTGCTACAGGCGACAAACCGCCTCGCGGAAGCCGAGCCGCTGATCCGCCGCGCCCTCACCATCGACGAACAAAGTTTCGGCCCCGACCATCCAGACGTCGCCATCGACCTCAACAATCTCGCCCAGCTGCTGCAGGCAACAAACCGCCTCGCGGAAGCCGAGCCGCTGATGCGCCGCGCCCTCACCATTAACGAACAGAGCTATGGCTCCGACCACCCCAACGTCGCCATCTGCCTCGACAATCTCGCCCAGCTGTTGAAGGCGACAAACCGCCTCGCGGAAGCCGAGCCGCTGAGCCGCCATGCCCTCAACATCGACGAGCACAGTTATGGCCCCGACCATCCAGACGTCGCCATCAGCCTCAACAATCTCGCCTCGCTGCTGCAGGCGACAAACCGCCTCGCGGAAGCCGAGCCGCTGATCCGCCGCGCCCTCACCATCGACGAACAAAGTTTTGGCCCCGACCACCCCAAGGTCGCCATCCGCCTCAACAATCTCGCCCAGCTGCTGCAGGACACCGACCGCCTCACGGAAGCCGAGCCGCTGATGCGTCGCGCCCTCACCATCGACGAGCACAGTTATGGCCCCGACCATCCTGACGTCGCCATCGACCTCAACAATCTCGCTTTACTGCTGCAGGACACCGACCGCCTCGCGGAAGCCGAGCCGCTTGCGGTTCGATCAGTTGCCATAAAGAAAATCAGTTTGCCGGAAGGACATCCATCACTCGTGTTGGGCATTGAAACCCTCGCCGCTCTTCGCGCCGAGCTGGCGCAGCAGAAAAACTAGGCAAGCACAGATAAACATAGCCTCTCGACCACAGATCAACCCAATCGTGCAGGGAGTATGGATCCCCGCCTGCACGGGGACTGCACGGAAGGGAATAAGGAGAAGCTACAACAGAGGGAATGGCAATTGAAGCAGGGCGGGCCGATCATTGACCATCTCTCGACACTAACGCGATGGCAAAGAGTGCAGGATGATGATTTTCGCGATGGTGATCTGGTCTGGCGACCCATCCTTGTGGGCTGGGTGCGGCCTCTCAATATAAAGTGGACATAAAGCCAGTAGGCCGCCAATAGCCCTAGCTGCGCATGCTGGCTAGCACTTCTTTTGTTTCGCGGTAATAGAAGGGGGCGAGCACCAGTGCATAGACTAAAGCGCCAATGGTGATGCTGGCGACGAGGCCGATGATGGTCAGCGGGAAAGGCAGCAATTTAAGCACCAGCACCATGACGAGGCACGCACCGATAATGCGGCCATAATGCACCCATAGAACATTAAAGCCACCCGCCCTGATCGCATAGATGAAACTTGCAACAACGCCAATGAACACGCCGATGGTTGCCCCCGCTACCGCGCCGAAAAGTCCAAAACTCATCAGTCCCAGAGTGCAAAAAACCAACACGCTTAAGGCTTCGATTGTGTCAATTTTTATGAATTTTTTGGTGTTGCCATCAAGCAGGAAAATCTGGTCGGGATAGTGCGCGCGAAAATAGCGTAAGCCGCCGGCAAAAATGGCGATCGGCAACAAGGCGATGGTAACCTCTTGAAAACGAATATCGATGACGGCTTTGACCAGCAGCTCATTGATCGCCCAGACCCCGGCCACGGTTGGCGCGAGCACACCAAACAACATGGCGCCATTCATGGATAATTGCTCCATGGCACCCGTGCGCGATCCCTCTTTCATTTTCTTGACGGCGAGGGGAAAGGCGGCAGCATTGACCAGATTCGCGGTCACCGCAGCCCCGCGACGACCCAGCCCCCAGGGCACCGACATCAGGCCAACGGAGGCCAGATCCATCCCGTATCTGACAATGAAGCGAATGCCATGATCGGAGAACCAGGCCAGCCATGCGGCCAACATGATCGGCCCGCCATAGCCAATCGCCCCCTTGATCATCTCGCGGTTTGGATTGGTAATCTTCAGGCTATATCCAGCCCGCGGCAGCACAATTATGATCGAGATCAGTTGCGCCAGAGCGTAGCCAGCAATCACCGCAGCTGGCGTGGCGGCAAAATTCATCATGAAAAACAAGCCAAGTACAAAACCCAGCACCGGGCCAATGACCTGTAACAAAGTATAATTGCCGAACTGCTCGTCAGCGCGCACCCGGTCCGCATAGTGCAAATTAACCGAGCGGGTGACAAAGAACAAAAGCGTTGCCCCAACCATCAGAGCCGATGGCATAATATCGAGGACGACATATAAAAGAATAAGCCCAACGACAATGGACACCAGCCCAGAAAGCGCTAGCATGGTGGCCTCGGTGTTATAGAACTGGCGCCGCTCGTCCACATCGCTTGCATCTGGAATATGGCGTACCGCATAGAGCGTGAAGCCCGACAATGTGATGGCAAATGCCAGCTCATGGGTCACCGTCACCAGCATCAACACGCCAAACTCGGCGGGAGATAGCCAATGGGTCCAGACAATGACCGATAGGAATTGCGTCAAGGGACCCAGAAACTGCGCTGGAAGATAGAGTATGGTATGCTTTAAAAGCATGAAAGGCTGGCCCACCTTGAAAAATAGCGTATTTACACTTTATTGAGTAACAACAAACCTTTCCTTGCAAAGACCAAGCCAACCAAGCAAAAGTCAAGTCAAGGTCACAAGCCCCCCAAAAACAACCTCAGCAGCCAAAACAAGACAAACAGGTGCGCTCGCAAAAAGGTCTGAATAATTCAAGGTTAACAGGGTTTGACCACTTGCATCAAACTGCTCAGTATGCCATAAGGGCCTTCGTCGCAAATCATATTGCGGTGAAACTTCCAATACCGTCCTCATACAAGCATTTTTGCTGCAGGACAATTACGGAGCGCGGGCGTAGCTCAGGGGTAGAGCGAAACCTTGCCAAGGTTTAGGTCGTGAGTTCGAATCTCATCGCCCGCTCCAAAATTTCAGGTTGAAAATGATTAAAAAAGCCGCTTGGCGGCGAAGCTGAGATAGCTTGTGCTTAAAGCTGAGCACGCCATCAAACAAGACTTACGTTTCCCAGCGCAATCTCCTATAATAATAGCTGTCAAAGGTCGAAGGATATCGCAGATGTCAATAAAGGGAATGCCAATGAGCAAGAATTTATTATCACTCACATTATTTTTAGCATTCGGCTTTGGCGTGAACGTACAGGCAAAATCCCTATCACCATCGCAGACTTATTTAACCTACCACAAAGCCGTGATTGCCGCCTCGAACTCGGATGAAATCCTTCCCTATCACACAAAAAAAACAGGCCGATAAAACGCGCGCTCTATCTCCCGAACAGCAAGCTCAGGGTTTGGGATTGGTACAGATGTTCCTTGGAGAAGAAAAAGACCTCAAGCTTGTCTCGGAAAAAATAAACGGCTCAAATGCGACTGTTATTTTAACATACTGCTCCGAGGGAAAGAGCGGCACGAAAACGGTCTCAATGATGATGGAAGGCTCGACTTGGAAAGTTGGCAAAGCCCACGCCAAGACTAGTCTGAAACCTTGCAAGCGAGCAACCGGTCTGGCGCAATGAACATGCCCCACAATTCCAGTCAGTGAGCTGCCCGTCCTGGTTCTTCCCTCCAAGGGCGTACCGAACCGCAAGCCGTTGAGATCTCCATAGACTGGAGTGGTTGGCAGCTGATGCCAGCGGCCAAGCACCAATTCAACTTACACCCGCTCGCTTAAGCTATTTCTCGGCGTCGAGGTGGGCAAGCAGCTGGCGCATGCTGTCGCCGCCAGCATTTTCGGGGGAGAGCACGCGATTGTCAGATTCGTTTTGCGCATCGAAACCGACCATCTCCTCGTTTTCGGGTTCTCCATAACCGAACAAAGCCATTGTCGAGCGCAGACGGCAAGATAAAAAAGCGGCGAATGATTCGTAGAACCGTGCTGCAAAGGCGGTATCGGACTCAAGGCGGCTGCGTACCACAGAGTGGGGAATTGCCAGCACGCGCGCATCTGCGGCACACACGACCGAGACCGATGGCGAGCGCTTCTCGATCAACGACATCTCGCCAATGATGTCACCTGCCGTGAGCGCCGCAACGACCTTGTTTCCGCCCAGCGTCACCGACAACTCCCCATCAAGCACAATATAAAGTGCCTCCACCGGCTCACCGGCCGAGATCAGCACCTCGCCCCTGGAAATCTGCTGCTGGCGGCCAGCAGTGGCCATCCAGGCAACGTCTGCATCCTCGAGATTGGGAAGAATATGATCTATATTAGCTGCAACCCAGGACGGTTCGTAGACGGTATCCAGATATTTCTCGCCAAGGTCGGGAGAGATCGCAACAATCGTCTCGCCAGGGGCAAATTCTGATGCCTTCTCCTTGATGGCTGCCAATACTGCGCCAGTGCTTCCCCCTACCAACAAGTGATAATCGCGAACGAACTGACGGCAGGATTCTACAGTATCCGCCTCAGTGATCGTGACGATATGATCCGGGTCTACGTGGTCAGCCAGTGGTGGGCGCACACTTGTGCCTATCCCGGGGATATGGCGCGGTTCTGATTTGCCACCAAACGTAACGGACCCTTCGGGCTCGACCGCAACGACCTTGACCCCAGGGTGCTTTTCGCGAAGCCGCTCAGCGACACCGGTGATCGTTCCCATTGTGCCGGCGCCCACGAAGATCCAGTCAACTTTCTCGAATTCCTCGGCGATCTCGTTGCCCGTTTGCTCGGCGTGGACGTTTTTGGCCGCCACATTGGCGTACTGATTGAGCCAGATCGCATTTGGCTCTGTCTCTAACAGATGCTGGATGGTCTCGAGACGCGTGCCCAGATAACCAGTCTCTGGATGGAGCTTGTCG
>JAJRQA010000042.1 GCA_024280475.1 Alphaproteobacteria bacterium | reverse complement strand
CTCGCATTACCGAGGCGGACCTTTTGTCCGTCGCGCCTCTTGCCGATCCCGCGATCATCAAGGGGCTGATGAAACACATCAATGAAATTTTGCCCGATTATGGCATCGACACGCCGGTGCGACTGACCCATTTTATCGCACAGGCAGCCCACGAAACGGCCGGGTTTAACACGCTGGTCGAGTATGGCGGCAAAAGCTATTTTACCAAGCGTTACGGCAACAGGCGCGATCTGGGAAACCGCTCAAAGCTCGACGGTTTCTTATTTCGTGGACGCGGTATTTTCCAGCTGACGGGCCGCGATAATTATCACCGCTATGGGCAAAAGATTGGCCTGCCGCTCGAAGCCAAGCCTCATATTGCCGCTGACCCCACCGTCTCTTTGATGGTGGCCGGGGCCTATTGGCATGCCCGCAAATTGAGCGACCTAGCCGACCGAGGCAAGTTCGAGAGCATAACACGCCGCATCAATGGTGGCACCAATGGTATTGACGACCGTTGCCGTTATCTTAAACGCGCCTGGCAGCGCTTCGGTTCTGGATCGCTGCCACTCGACGAAGACCGCTCGAATGTGCTGGACGAGGGCGATAGCGGTCCCAAGGTCACCGCCCTGCAGCTGCGTCTCGCTGAACTCGGCTATCACTCAGGTTCTGTAGATGGGCATTTCGGCCCACTGACCGGTCGAGCGCTTTTATCCTTTCAGAGTGAGAACGACCTGGAGATGGATGCCATTGCCGGGCCGCAAACGCTGGTGGCACTCGATAAGGCACAAAAGCCCGAGCCGCTACCCCGCGTGGAGGTCACAGCCGCTGAACTGCGCGCCAAGGGATCCGGCACCATCAAAAATGCCGACACTGTCAAAACGGTTGCAGCCGCCGCAACCGCTGTCGGTGCGCTCAAAGGTTCGGTCGAGACCGGTGCCATGGACTGGATGGAGAATGTCACCAGTTCCATCACGCAGGTGAAGGGCGTGGTGACGCCGTTTATCGACGCGGTGACATGGGTAACCTCGTCGCTTTGGGTGACACTGATCGCCGGAGGCCTGCTGGCCTGGCTTTATGCCTCTCGCATCATCAAAGCCCGCGTCGATGACCACCGCTCTGGCAAACATATCGGGAGATAGCCCTATGACCATACTTTTATCCCTTTGGGGATCGCGCGCCCTGTCGTGGGCACTCGGGCCGGGGCTGCGCGTTATTATCATTGGTTCTGCCGCGTTGATTGCCATCATCTGGTTTCGCTCATCGATCAGCTCTGGCATCAAGGCGCGGTTTGAGGCCGCCCAGGCAACAGAAATCGCCCGCGTCGTGCGGGTTGAAGCCGCCCGGCATCGGGCCATTGAGGACGAGCTGGAACAGGCCCGCGAACGTGACCGACGAAAGGCCGAACGTGCTGATCTGCTGGCTGCCGCGCAAGAGCACCGCATTGTGGCTCTATCTGCCCAGGTCGAGCAAAGCGGCACCTGCCAACTACCGACAGATTTGAGAAAGGCCCTCAATCAATGAAACAGCTGATCCTCATCCTCTTTGCCGGGCTTGTGCTGGCAGGCTGCGGTGCGAGTAAAAAGCCGACTGTCGTTGCCTTCGAGCCGCTTGCTGTCCGCGTGCCAACCGAGTGCAAGGTCAAAAGCAAACCCTTCATCAAGCTACGCGAGACCGGCTCCTACGGCCTGTCCGATTTTGCCCGTGACTGGCGGCGCGGCAAACGCCTCTACCAATCTGAGGCCACCCGCGCCGACCGCTGCCGTCTCTGGGTGAGCCGCATCCATCAAACCAAAAGGAAACAAAACCATGACTGAACTTGAATATATCACCGATCTGGAGCTGCGCCTTGCCACTCTGCAGAAAAAACTTGAAGGACAGGATAAACAAAAACCGTTGCAAAAGGCTCACGAACTGTTCTGCCGACACGCCTTGCGCATAACCGGGGCAGGTGCCCTTGTGGCCTTCGCGCTGGCGTGGTTGCTTGGCCGAGAGGGGTTCCAGCCGCTGTTGGCAGCCCTGAACGCAGCTGGGGCGCTTTTGGTCCTGCGCCTTGCGTTTTGCAAGGAACTGCCAGAGCTCAAATGTGAGGCCTGCAACAGGGACATCGCCCGCCCGTTGCTATTTGCCATGGCGGTCCTGTTCAGCCTGTTTGCAGCGGGGCATCTCACCGGGGTCGATATCCTGATGTCGCTGGCCATCACGCTTGAACATGCCGCGCTATTTGTCGTGGCAATTCTTGGCAACCGGCATTGGGAGTGTATCGCATGGAATTTCAGCCAGCAGAATGGATGCAACTGATCTCCTGGACCGGTGCCGCGCTGGTCATCGGAGCCAAGGGGCTGGACAGCTTCCTTGGCTCCCTCGCCAGCATCATCAGGAACGCACGCTTCCTCTTTGATGAGGTGCGCGCCGCCCACCAACGTCTGCAAGACGAAAACAGCGATAAAGCCCCGTAACAAGGGGCCTTGTCGCTTTCAATTGTAGAAGTAATGAAACCCCCTTCAAGTGACTATAACTGTCATTCTAAGCGATTAAATGTAATTACTTTGTCGTTATCGACTCATCAAATCGCTCCCCCAAAGAAAGAACCACCATGAACACTATCGCACTGTCCGCCCCGGAGGCCGGAGGTCCGCCTGCGGCTATTGCCGGATTTTTGGACCATATTGACGAGCTGCAAAAGCTCTCACGCTCCCCGGCCACCATCAAGGCATACCGCTCCGATCTGCGCCAGTTCGCGCGGTTTTGTGATGAGCATTCCATGCCGCAGACACTACCGGTGGCTCCTTTTGTGGTGGCATCGTTTATTTCATGGATGGCACAGCGCGGGCTGAAGGCCGTCACTATTGGTCGCCGCCTGTCCGCCATATCGGCGTTACACAAAAAAAGCGGCCATGAAGATCCCACAAAAACCAATCTGGTCTCCGAGACCATGGACGGGCTTCGCCGCCAGCGCGCTGCGGCAGGCGAACGTGCCGACCGCATGACGCCCGTTGATCCGGCCATGCTCCAGCAAATGGCGGGCGAGCTGACCGGCAGCATTGTAGACGCGCGCGACTGGGCGATCACGCTACTCGGCTTTTCTGGTCTGTTGCGCCGCTCCGAAATCGCCGCGCTCAACCATGATGACGTGGACTGGCGCGAGGACGGTATCATCCTGCATATCCGGCGCTCAAAAACCGACCAGAGCGGTGAAGGCGAGGTTGTTGGCGTTCCCTGCGCCTCAAATAAGGATATATGCCCGGTCGCAGCACTCAAAACCTATATCGTAGCCACGAGCGCAACAAAAGGCTCTCTTTTCCGTAATCATAGCCCAGCGGCTAAACATATCCGTATCGATCCGCGCGTGGTGGCAAATGCAGTCAAAAAATTCTCGGAGCGGATAAATCTCGATCCCGCCAAATATGCCGGGCATTCACTTCGGGCAGGTGGTGCCACCGCCATGGCCCAAAAAGGCGTCGACCTTGGCCTCATCGTCAACCACGGTCGCTGGCAAAATCCACAGACCGTCAGCCGCCACTACATTCGCCCAGCAAACGCGCTGGGTACGTCAAACCCTATGCGGGAGGTGTTGTAAGCGTTTTTGATTTCTATATACCTTTCTGCAGAGCGATGACAGAAACGGCAAAGTCATTATTCTTCACGGAATGCACGCGCGATCTGGTCAGTAATCGGTTTGATGAGATAGCTAAGAGCGGTACGTTCGCCTGTCTGGATGAAGGCCTCCACTGGCATTCCCGGCCTTAAAACATTTGCACCCAGTTTCTTCAACTCCTGTTTTGGCAGGTCTATTCGCACGACATAAAATTGCGCTCCAACCGTCTGGTCTATAGTCAGATCGGCTGCCATCGTTGATATAGAGCCCGTTAATTCAGGGGTTGTTCTTTGATTGAATGCAGAAAAACGCAAAACAACTTCCTGGCCAACATGTAGCTGGTCAATATCTGTTGGCATAACGCGCACTTCAATCGCCAGATTGTCTTCTTTAGGCACAATCATCATAACGGCTTCACCACTTGCGATAACACCACCAATGGTGTGAACGGATAGCTGATGAACAAATCCTGACCTGGGTGCTCGAATAGTCATGCGTTTGAGCTGGTCTACTGCGGCGATTTTTCGTTCCATGAGTTCTGCAAGCTTGCTCTGAACTTCGCGCAGTTCCGTTACGACTTCGACATGCCGGTTGTAATCGAGCTGACCAAGCTGCTGCCTTGTTTCTGTAATTTGTCCTTTTGTTTTTGCGATGCTTTAAACGAGCTGCCCTATTTCACCATCCAGTTTTGCAGCTTCACGCTGCAAAGCAAGGAGGCGTGATTTTGAGACAAGCCCTTTCTTGAAAAGCTTGTTCAAACCACTAATCTCACTACGTATGATTGTTAACTGTTTTTTCTTTGACCTTTGTTGGGCATTAAAACCTTTGATTTCCTCTTTGAGCTGACCGATACGCTCGTTCAATTGGGATTTCTCACTGGCGATTTTTTTTTGGACTGCCGCGAAGAATATTCGCTCGCTTTTTATAAACCTAGCAATGTCATCTTGTTCTTTTCGAGCCTGGACCTGATCGGAAAAAACTATTTCGGAGCGATGGTCACGCTGAGCCATGAGGCTGTCTTTGCGTACGAGCAGTTCATCTATCTGCGTCGTAATAATAGCAAGATTGGCTCGAGCTAGCGTATCATCAAGCTGAATAAGGATTGAACCAGCTTCAACTTCAGTTCCGTTCTTGACAAATATCTTGCCAACGATGCCTCCTTCACGGTGCTGGACCCGTTTGATATTGCTTTCTACAACAATTGTACCTGAAGCAATAACAGCGCTCGCGATGGATGAAAAGGCGAACCATCCCCCCAGCCCGGCAAGCAACAAAAAGATCACAAGACCACCTATGGTCGAATGAGTTTTCAACGAATTATCGATTTTCTGCACTTGTGTCTGTAATGCGGGTTTTTGACTATCCAACAAGGTCAATACTCTTTTTTGAACGTGCAGAGGCGAGAACTTTTTTCAGAACCTCGTTTTTGGGACCAAAGGCCTTTAAGCTTCCCTCTGCCATAACCAGTACTTTGTCAACCGCGTCTATGGCGCTTGGCCTATGAGCCACGACAATGACGATTTTTTTTCGTTTGCGCAGTTCACGTATGGTGTATGTGAGCGCAACTTCTCCATCGCTATCAAGATTGGAATTAGGTTCATCCAGGACAATAAGAAATGGGTCACCATATAGTGCTCGCGCTAATCCAACCCTTTGCCGCTGACCTGCCGATAAAGTCGATTCGCTTTCGCCAATTTCGGTATCATAGCCATCAACCAGCTTGACGATCATTTCATGGATGCCTGCCAGATTGGCCGCCGCCACAATATTTTCATCCGATGGCTGCTCTTCAAATCGACTAATATTCTGCGCCACAGTCCCGTCGAATAGCTCTATATCCTGGGGTAGGTAGCCAATGTGCTGCCCAAGCACCTCGCTAGGCCATTGATCTATAGCGGCCCCATCCAGTCGTATGGACCCTTTTGACAGGGGCCATACGCCAACTATAGCTCTGGCCAGGGAGGATTTGCCCGCAGCACTTGGGCCGATAATACCCAACCCGTCTCCGGCTTGAAGATTAAAGCTCACACCTTGAACCGAGGCCATTTTCGAACCTGGAGGGGCAACGATGATATTGCCGACCGATAGTGTTTTTGCAGGAACGGGCAATTCAGTTTTCACATCCTCTTCCGGCATACTCAACAATATCTTATTCAACCGGGCATAGCTCTGACGGGCACCAATGAAGTTTCGCCAATTGCCAATTGCTTGCTCAATGGGAGCCAGTGCCCGCGACGTTATGATGGAGGCTGCGATCATAACACCTGGTGTCACCAATTGCTGTACGGCCAGATATGCGCCAAGGGCGAGGATCAATGACTGCAACAGCAAGCGAATGGATTTCGTCGTTGATGTCAAGGTACCCATAACGTCGCCAACCTGGCGTGATCGATCAAGCATTTGACCATGTAGATCTGACCACATTCGGGTCACGGCATTTCCCATGCCCAGCGCTCGAACGGCTTCCGCATTTCTTCTGGCTGCTTCGCCAAGTGCGTTGCGTTGTGCTGTAATTCCGGAGATATCGCGGACGTGTTTCGCAGTCAACGCTTCGTTGACAAGCGCAATTATAACGAGGATGATAATCCCCCCTAACGTCGCAAATCCCAACAGAGGATGAAACAGAAACACCACCGCCATATAGATCGGCACCCAGGGCATATCGAACAAGGCGATTGGTCCGGCACTTCCAAGAAATTGCCGTAGCTGATCAATATCGCGAACGGGCTGAGTGCCATTTCCACGGGCTTTTGAAATGAGTGGCAACAACAAGACCATCTTGAAAAGTTTGTCATGTATTGCAAAATCGATTTTTTGGCCAACGCGTAAAAGCAGGCGGGAGCGGATTATATCGATAAGTGCAAGAAAAGCAAATAGAACACCTACCAACAAAGTGAGCACAACGAGCGTCGGCAAGCTCCGGCTTGTTAATACCCGGTCATAGACCTGAAGCATGAACAAAGGGCCTGTT
This sequence comes from Alphaproteobacteria bacterium, assembly GCA_024280475.1. GTDB lineage: Bacteria > Pseudomonadota > Alphaproteobacteria > Rhizobiales > JAKIUO01 > JAKIUO01. The sequence continues at coordinate 1,587 of JAJRQA010000042.1, read as the reverse complement.
AGCATCAAAAGATTGGCGAAAAAACTAAAAACCGCAACGCTAGTGAGTGCGTTACGACATTGTTTTATTGCCACCGCGATCAAGGATTGCGGTGGCAATTGATTACTCGTACTCATGTAGCCGAACCCTAAACGAACCGGAAGTCATCTTGGTGCAGCGTCGACATATCAACACCACTCAGAGTGATCGCGTTGTCCGCATCAATAGAAATCACAGAATCAGCACCAACTTGCTGAGTAACCGCCAGAACACCGGCTAAATCACTTATACCAAGAGCATTGTCTAGTTGGATAACATCGTCACTGGTCGCACCCGTGGTAAAATCGGTGATTGCATCATTGCCAAAATTGGCAGCAAATACGAAGCTGTCATTTCCAGCCCCACCAGTAAGTGTATCGTCTCCGGTTCCTCCAACGATTGTATCATTCTCGTTGCCACCGCTCAGCACATCATCGCTGCTTGTACCATAGACAATACGCTGATTTATTTCAGCCGATGTCCAGACCGTGCCGTCATCAAACACGAACTGTTCAATCGTATCGGCATTGCTGCCTTCAAGTGTATTCCAGACCGTAATGCTGTCACTGGTGCCATTGAACCTCAGCAACAGATCGTTTGTACCACTGCCCCCCGTGGCGCGATCGACGACAACTTCGTCAGGTGTGTAGCCATGGATCACTATTTGATCGGTGTCTTTGTAGCCATTGTCATCAATCTCATCCTGACCATCTCCACGGGTGAAGATATAGGTGTCCGAGCCATCAAGTCCGTGCAGCTCGTCATTGCCAAGACCACCTTCCAGCGTATTGCTGTTATAGAAGCCGCTTACGATGTCGTTGCCATCGGTCTGGCTTTCGCTAATGATGCGATCACGCAACTCGGTTGGCGTCCAGACCGTGCCGTCATCGAAGACGATTTCCTCTATCTGGTCGGCATTGCTGCCTTCGAGGGTATTCCAGACCGTGATGCTGTCACTCGTTCCAACGAAGGTCAGTAACAGATCGTTGACGCCGCTGCCTCCAGTGGCGCGTTGTACCAAGACTTCATCAGGCGTGTAGCCATGGATGACTATTTGATCGGTGTCTTTGTAGCCATTGTCCTCGATTTCATCCTGGCCATCACCACGTGTGAAGATATAGGTGTCCGAGCCATCAAGTCCGTGCAGCTCGTCATTGCCAAGACCACCTTCCAACGTATTGGCACCGCTATCGCCCGACAAAATATCGTCACTACCTACAGGTGGTTCCGGCGGAGTTAGATCTATCAGATTTAGTAGATCAGCCGTTGACCAAACCGTGCCATCATCGAACACATATTGTTCAATGGTGTCCGATTGACTACCCTCAAGGGTATTCCAGACTGTAATGCTGTCGCTGGTGCCAATAAAGGTCAGCAACAGATCGTTGGTACCGCTCCCAGCGGTCGAACGCTGTACGATAACCTCAGCTGGTGTGTAGCCATGGATAACCAATAAATCGGTGTCATTATAGCCATTATCATTTATCTCGTCCTGGCCATCTCCACGTGTAAAGATATAGGTGTCTGAACCGTCATTACCAAACAACTGATCATTGCCAAGACCACCTT
>JAJRQA010000041.1 GCA_024280475.1 Alphaproteobacteria bacterium | reverse complement strand
CGCAATCGTGGCAAAGAGCTTAATCTTCCGCTGGAAGCGCAACCAGAACTGGCGCGTCAGCCCAATCAGGGATTGAACGCCGCGACCTCTTACTGGACCTCAAGAAATATCAATAAACCAGCCGACAAAAATCGCCTGTATAAAGTACGCGTGCTCGTAAATGGCAGGGCGGCGCATGGCTTCAAGGCATCAAAATTGTGGTATAGCAAGGCCAAAAAGGCTTTTCTGCCAAAGAAAAAAGGCGTCAAAAGAGGCTTGTTTGCAAGCAATGAGCAACGTCAGCAAAAAGAAGACCTGAATGAAGTCCTCAATGACCTTGGTTTCACGCAACAAGCTACAACGCGCAAACTGGGCAAGGGCGTTGGGGATGGCAGTCCTCTTGCTGCCTATCAAAAAAGCCGCGGCCTGCCGGTTACCGGGAAATTTGATGAAGACACCTTGTATGCCATCACCGATCCGCGCGAGTGGCGACCGGTTGAGGGGCAGTAGCCATAGCTTTGGCGGACAGGTTTCGACCGTCGCTGGCCTTGAATGTTCAACGATTTGATAGCTGCAAATGACAAGCGACAGGAACTGCGACCGCTATGGAACTCAATGGCAAGAAAGCGATTATATTTGGTGGAACCTCAGGCATAGGTTTGGCGGCAGCCAAGCAACTAGCAGTATTAGGGGCTGAGGTGATTGTGATAAGCCGTAACCCTGAAAAAGCGGGTGATCTACCGCCTGGGATCAGCGCCAGATCCTGTGATGTCCGCGATCGCGATGCCTTGATTGCTCTATTTCAATCTTGTGCGCCCTTTGATATTCTTATCAGCTCTGCCACTGGTGGTAGTCGCGCATTTGGTCCTTTTCTTGAAATGGACATGGATGCCTATCAAGCCTCATTCGACAAATTGTGGGGCTATGCCAATGTGGTGAGATTTGGAGCGCAGCATTTAAGTTCTAACGGCTCCATTGTGCTGGTCAGCGGGGCTCCCGCCCGCAAAACAAAACCCGGGCAAGTTGCTCTGGGCTCGGTTGGCGGTGCCGTTGAGGCCCTGGTGCGGGCGCTGGCACCGGAAATTGCACCCAGACGGATCAACATCGTCTCACCTGGAACAATAGACACGCCGATGGTTGTGCTGTCTGGGGACGAGCGTGTGGAGCAGTATCAAAAACTCACAGCTTGCAACATCATCCCACGCGCAGGGACGCCAGAAGAAGTCGCCCAAGCCATCATTTTTCAAGTCCAGAATGACTTTGTGACAGGCACAACCATCGATGTTGATGGGGGATGGCTATTGTCTTGATGTGCTCTTGCAAACCTGCTTTTGACGTAAAAATTGTGAGATATTGGATTGACAGAAAAGCCATCACTTTTGACCCTCTTCAGGCTGTTGATTGAGCGTGTAATTTGGAAGATTTAACGTGGTCCAGCGATGATGATTGTCGCACCGATAAAGCAGATGGCGACGCCTGTAATGTCCCACCGATCCGGGCGAATACCTTCGATGATCCATAGCCAAGTTAAGGATGCTGCAATGTAGACGCCACCGTATGCAGCATACACCCGCCCTGCCGCGGCGCTGTCGATGAACGTCAACAGGTAGGCGAACAAGGCAAGAGAGGCCATGCCTGGAACAAGCCACCAAATCGACTTGTCCAACTTCAACCATGCCCAGAACGCAAAGCAACCGGCAATTTCGGCGATGGCGGCTCCAAAATAGGTAAAGATAGTCCGCATTGGGCCTTCCATTCAAAAAAACTCATAGAAAACTGTAAGTGCAAATGTGTCAATGGTTGAGGAATGACAGCTTGTGTTGTTAGCAAAAAACGGTCGGCATGGTCGCAGATTTACCTTTTGTGGATGGCGCTGGTCAGCGCTTGATGGAGTGCATCGGTCAGGGAGCTGCAACTTGAATCTGTGCGCGTGATGATGCCTATTTTTCGAAAAACCGGCTTTTTGCCAAAGGGGACAATATTGAGGGGTGCTGGAAATGGCTGTGCGATCAGGCGCTCGGGGACGACGGAGACGCCGAGCCCGCGAGCGACCATCAGCGAAATGGTTTCAAGGGAATCCAGTTTCATCACATCGCGCACCTCAATCTTGCGGCGCCGCAGTTCTTTATCGATAATTTGCCCTGCCCAGGCTTGACGATCAAAGCGGATAAAGGGAGTGTTTTTCAAAAATTCGTGCTCACTATGCGGCTTGCTTGTCGGCGGAGTAATCAGTACCAATGGCTCGCGGCAGATGGTTGCCCAACTGAGATTGTCATCGAGTTTGTATGGCGGCTCGCTGACCAGTGCGGCATCAATGTCACCCGCATTGACCTGATACATCAAAGTCTCCGACAAGCCACACGAAATATGTGTTTCAAGACCGGGATGTTGCGCGCGAAGAGCCAGCAGGGCATCTGGTAAAATGCCGGACATGATGGTATTGACCGCACCGATGTGCAAGGTCCCGATCAATTCATCATAATTGGAAACATCTTCGGCCATCCCTTCATAGAGATCGATCAGCTCGATGGCTTTTTTTAGAAATGAACGCCCTTTGGCATTAATCGTTGGGCGGCGCCCCGAGCGATCAAACAGTTCGACGCGCAATTTTTCTTCCAGCGATTTCATTTGCAAGCTGACGGTAGATTGCGTCATGGCAAGATGCCTTGCAGCTTTCGTAAAGCTACCCAGCTTGGCAATTTGTACAAAGGTGCGGATCATGCGTATGGACATAGCGATTAGCGCCTTTTTGAGCTGGCAGCAAAGCTGAGTTGGGCCAAACTTGCTTTTAATTTCTTGAGTGCATATTCGATATCGTCGAGCGAGCACGCGCCAACCGACAAACGATACCAGTTCTGATGATCCCTGGATCCAAAATAGGAAAACGGCAATATACCGGTTTTAGCTTGTTCCAGAATGAATTTGTGAACCTCATTGGGTGTTTCAAGTCGGCTTCCATCCGCTTTGCCAGCGCCAATTAAATCGAACCGTACTGACAAATAGATCGAGGCTTCCGGGGCAATGACATCGACTGGATAGCCTTCTGCCTTTAAGGCAATGAAACCATCGTAAAGTTTGCCAAGGCTCTGATGCAAGCGGGTACGGAAATGATCGAGATTATCTACAACGACCTGCCGCTGGGCCAAATAACGCCCTGTCGCCACCTGTTCAGCTTTTGGCGCCCAGGCTCCCATATGGGCGACAATCGCCCGCATTTTCTTGATCAGGAGATCGGGGCCAAAACCCCACCCGACGCGAACCCCGGTGGCAGCATAAGCCTTTGAAAGTCCGTCTATAAAAATAATATAGTCGCGAATTTCCGGGCACACGCGAATAGGGTTCATCATGCTGCGCTCACCATATGTCAATTGCCAATAGACCTGATCCATCATGATCCGCAAGGGCTTTTGCTTGTCGCCGCGACGTTTGTTCTCGGCAACCACCATGTCGCAAATCTCAATGGTCTGCGCAGCACTCATCACAGTTCCTGTGGGGTTCAGCGGTGAGCAAAGAGCCAGTAAAGCGGCCTCTTTGATATGGGGCATTATGACGTCGGGAGTAGGCATAAATCCATTTTTTGCCTGCGTTGGCAAAAGCACGGCTGTGGCGCCGACAAGGTGGGTATAATAATCATTGTTCCAGGAGGGGATGGGAAACAGAACTTTGTCTCCAGGATCAACGAGCGCCATATAGGCGCTTAAGATCAAGGGGCGCGAACCACTGGCGATCAAAATGGCGGAAGGGTCATATTCAACCCCCGCCTTATCCCGTAGTAGACTGGATATTTCCACGCGCAATTGCTCGACGCCAGCCGCGCCAGGATAGTTTGTGTGTCCCTCAAGATAGGCGGTGATGATCTCGTCGCGAAGCTCATTGGCGATGGGGTAGATGGCAGGATCGAAATCGCCAACAGTAAAATTGACCAGGCGCTCGCCGGCCTTTTTGCGTTTATCAATTTGCGCGGCGAACACAGGGATCGGCGAAATTTGTATTGCCTGCGCGATTTTGGAAAATTGCATCAAATTGGCTCCTGAAATTCGCTTAACGCATTGGGCGCGATATGAGTAACATGTGATATTTCTACCTGGAAGGCCATTTTGCCTGTACCGGTCATGTCGTCGATTGACCCTGTGGTGAACCATTGATCCGTTTGATCAACTCGATGGAGGGACCAGTTGTCTAAAATCCAGTCAGCCATTTCGACGGCTGGATCTATGACGACGCATTGAGGGCTGGCATTTTTTTTGATCTGCTCGATAATTGCTGGATAGTGCGTACAAGCGAGCAAAAGAACGTCGCAGTTTTTCACTGAATACATGATCTCATCAAGGTCTTTCTCAAGCTCGGGCCCTTCAAGCCGCCCCGCTTCAACATGAGCAGAGAGAGGCTGGGCAATCTGCTGCACAAGCTGTATCGGCAAGTCCTTGGTTTTTCGCTCGAAGACACCGGACTCAATCGTTCCGTGTCCAGCAAGCAATCCTATCTTATGTTTTTTTGTACGCCGCATCGCGGCGATGCCGTGATTGATGATACCGGTGATATTGTCTCGATCTTCAAAGGCTGCGTTCCCCGAATTGCAGGCAATGGCAATATGTGAAGCACCTTTTTCTCGCAAGAAAACAATGATGCTCGATATGCGTTTTCGCAATAGTTCGGGAGCGGTATTTCCATATGGTGGATGACCGGCATCAGAGAAGTAGAGGGTGGGAATATCACCAACACGTTTAAGGTGCTGGTAAAGACCAAGTCCTCCGATGCCCCAATCAATTATGCCCAGATAAGCCATGGCTCTGCCTTTGAATAGTTACTGATGTCATCATAGCTTGTTGTCATAAGCCTTGCGGCCAATGGGAGTTGCGATAATGGTAAAGCGATCTGCGGCCAAAGCTTGGTGTAGTTCTTTTTCAAGATCGGCATCGCTTGAAGCGACCACACCGTTGCCGCCCAGCGCGATGGCAACCTTAGCAAAATCGGTCACTCCAAAATCGACGCCAAGATTTGCGCGCTGCGTACCTCTTTGTTTCAATTCAATCAGTGCAAGTGAGGCATCAACGAAAACGATAATGACGAGGGGGAGCTTGAGATCGCGCACGGTGGCCAGTTCGCCCAATACCATTTCGAGGCCCGCATCTCCTGTAAAGACGATCATAGGGGCGTCAGGCTTGGCGAGTTTATAGCCCATGGCGAGCGGTAGCGCGCAGCCCATCGTGCAAAGACCGGTTGATTGCAACAAGGAGCGCGGCTCATGACATTGCCAGATTTGGGAGAGCAAGATCCGGTGGGCGCCGGTATCAGCCGCGGCGATGGTGCCCCGCGGTGCAATATGGCGCGCAGTTTCAATGATTTTTGCCGGTCCCCAGCTTTCTTCAAAATTAAAACGCTCGATCAATTGTTGTTGCGCTTGGGCAATTTCACCGCCCGCCCAGCTTGTCTTTTTGGGCTCCAGATCATCGCCTAACGCCTTTAGTCCTTCTTTGATAGAGCAGGTAAACGAAAGATCCGCGTGATGGACATAATGAGTATTTTCTATTGTTGAGATCTCGATGGCTTTAGTTGGATCCCATGGATTGATCCAGCCATCGCGCATTTCGATGGGGTCATAGCCAATAGCCAGAACCAGATCGGCGTTCGTGAACATTGGCAGCACCACTTCATCTGAGCGCGGCGACAAGCCATGCCCACCAAGCGCCAATGGATGGTTTTCCGGTAAGATCCCCTTGGCCTTGTATGTGGTGACAAGGGGGATCTGAAACTGTTCAATGAACGCCTTGAGTTCAATGGCTGCCCCATCATCATAAAGCACGTCAAGCCCGGCGACCATGATCGGCCTTGCACTGGCGGCAAGTTTTGCGCGCGCGTCTTGCAACTGAGCAGAGGGCGCGGGGGCGATAGCGGCGAGGGGTTTGCGTAAGCTCGCATTGGCCGCCGCGTGAGGGGCGGTCGCTATTCGGATGGGTATATCGATATATACCGGGCCGGCTCGTCCATCTGTTGCAATGGCAATGGCCTTGTCGATCATCAGGTCGCTGGCTCCCTCAACGGCTGTGAAGGTTGCTTTGGTGATGGGAGCCATAACGGCTTTATGGTCAAAAACCTGATGGGTGAAAGACAGCTGCGTGTCCTCATCAATACAGCCAGACAGCACGATCAATGGCACGCGGTCCTGCTGGGCATTGGCAATGACATTGAACGCATTGGCAATACCGGGACCGACCGTTGCTAGCAAAATACCCGGCGCGCCATTGGCGTGATGGGTGCCCTCGGCCATGAAGCCGGCCGCATTCTCGTGCTTGGTCAGGGTAAAACTGATGCCCGCACGCGCCAGTGCTTCCATCATGGCCAACACTTCCCCGCCAGGGATACCAAAGGCATGGCGGCATCCCGCCTCAAAAAGCCTCTGGGCTATGATATCAACTGTCGTTAGCGTCATTTCCTGCCTCGATTTATGCTTGCTTAAAACTCTGGGTGCACAGCTATTTTTCCAGATACCCATCTCGGGTCTGGGGAAATTTGCGTGCAAATAATTGCGTTGCCAATACGGTTTTCAATATTTGCGCCGTGCCACCGCCTATCGTGAACATGCGGGCGTCTCGCACCATGCGCTCCAAGGGCCGGTTGCGCGAATAGCCTGCTGCGCCAAATATTTGCAGGGCATCATTGCTGACTTTAATGGCAGTTTCAGAGGCTAGTATCTTAGCCTGTGCGGCCATGGCAATATCAGGAAAGCCGCTTTCTTGGGCTGAAGCGGCGGCGCGCCAGATCATCAACCGTGCCGCATCAAGCGCCGTGGCCATATCGCCCATCATCCATTGCAGGCCCTGAAATTCGCAGATTGGCCGGTCGAACTGCTCGCGTGTTTTGGCATAGTCGAGCGCTAGCTCATAAGCCCCCGTGGCAATACCAAGTGCTACCGTTCCCGCGCCAACGCGCTGGCCATTATAGGCATTCATTAAACCGGCAAAACCGCGCTCCATGCCTTTTGGCGGGGCGACCAGCATATCGCCATCGATCTCGAGATCGTTGAAATGGATCTGCGTTTCGGGAAGAGCGCGCAACCCCATTGCCGGTTCCCTTGTGCCGATGGTCAGGCCTTGTGGCGTGCCGCTATTGGGATCGCGGACAGTAATAAACCCGCCGATCCCCAGCTCCTTGCCGCTCTCGTCAAAGGCGCGGGCGAAAATGAAATGCAGTTTCGAGACACCGCCTCCGGTGATCCAGTGCTTGGTGCCATTCAAAATCCATTTATCACCTTTTTTGTCGGCGCGCGTGGTCATCTGCGTGGCTGCCGATCCGGCATTTGGCTCGGTGATGCAGATCGCTGGTTTATCTCCGTTGAGCACCAACGCGGCGGCCAATTGCTTTTGCTTTTCACTGCCATATTTCATGATCGCCCCGAGCGCTCCCATATTGCCTTCAACGACGATCCTTGCGGTCACACCGCAGACCTTGGCAATCTCCTCGACCACCAGCACAGCTTCAAGATAGGAAAATCCCTGGCCGCCATATTGCTTGGGAATGGTCATCCCCATATAGCGCTGTTTCACCAGCGCCTTGACATTGTCCCACGGATATTTTTCCGTTTTGTCGATCTGCGCTGCGTTTGGTGCGAACTCATCTTGCGCCAGCTTTTGCGCGGCTTGTTTGATCATTAATTGCTGCTCGTTCAATGCGAACATTATTTATGCTCCTTGTTGGCTTGCGCGATTTCAATGATGTTGCCTTCGATGAGCTGATCTATTGCCTGATCATCAAGCCCCAGCTCCTGACCTAGAATATCTCTTGTATGTTCGCCGCGCCTTGGCGGAAAAGTACGGTAGCTGACCGGGGTTTTTTCAAATTTCAGGGGATTGGCGATCAGCCTCACCTCCTCGTCGATCATCTCATGGCTCATACTGATTACCATGTCGCGGGCCTTGCTATGTTCATGGCCAAGACTTTCCTCGATGGTTTGTACCGGCCCGCAGGGCACGTCATTATGCTCCAGCTCGCTGAGCCAGAACTGCGTGGTTTGCTGGCGGGTTAACTCCTCGATGAGTATTACGAGTTCTTTGCGATGGATAATGCGCGCCGGGTTGGTGGCAAATTTATCGTCCTGGGCAAGATGGGGAGCACCTGCACACGCACAAAATTTTTCAAACTGCGTATCATTGCCGACCGCCAGCATGAAATAGCCGTCACTGGTTGCAAAGACCTGATAGGGCACAATATTGGGATGCGCTGTGCCGCGGCGCTTTGGCACCTCGTTTGAAACCAGATAATTCACGCCCTCATTGGCCAGCCATGCCAGCTGGGTGTCATAAAGGCTGACATCAATAAACTGACCCTCGCCTGTTTGATTGGCGTGGTGCAAGGCGGCCAGCACGGCCTGGCCTGCATACATGCCGCACATAATATCGGCAATGCCAACACCAACCTTCATGGGCGGACCTTCTGGCGCGCCGGTAATGCTCATAATGCCCCCCATGGCCTGGATCATCGCATCATAGCCCGGGCGGTGTTTGAGGGGGCCGGTTTGACCAAAGCCAGTGATGGAACAATAGATCAGACGCGGATTGCTCGGGGCCAACGAGGCGTAATCAAGATGGTATTTTTGCAATCCACCGACTTTGTAATTCTCTATGAGAATGTCAGCTTTGGCGGCGAGCCTTACGACAAGGTCTTGACCTTCACGTGTGGAGAGATCAATCGCTACCGAGCGCTTGTTGCGATTGGCGCAAAGATAATAGCTCGACCAGACGTCAAGTGATGGATTGCTTGCCTCAATATTTGGTGGTCCCCATTTGCGAGTATCATCGCCGCAGCCAGGGCGCTCAACCTTGATGACATCAGCGCCCATATCTCCCAGGTTTTGCGTCAGCGAGGGCCCCGCAAGGATACGGCTCAGATCAAGAACCTTGATACCGCTTAAAGGGCCTTTGGGAGAAGTTTGGGTAGACATGAGAGCATACTTCTATTCGATTGCCGATCAGTTGACGCCAGCATAAAGGCCCAATGCATAAAATAAAAGTGAGTTTATATGTAGATAACTATTGAATTAATCAATGTCAAAGAGTGCGCATGGCGGGCATCAGTATTATAGCCAAGACATCAGCGCACAAAATTTTAGGGGTTTCTAGCCCAGGATATTGGCAAGAATACAAGATCTGTAGTCGCGAGGCATGGGAGGGGATTTAAAAGTTCAACTCGCCAGTGCTATTGGGATTGTGTTTTTTGGATCTTAGAGCGTCCAGGTGGTTATCAATAAGCTGTTTGAGGTGAGGTATGGCCTGTTCGGGAGATATGGGAACCAGTTGACCTTGTGTTTCCTTGATGAGCCCATCGCTTTTCAAGCGGGCGAGGGCATCGCCAATATCGAAATTCGCCACAACGCCAAAGTCACGCAAGATGAACTCTTCGATATGTTTATCAAGTCCGCCTATATCAGCGGATGGCCATGACTGCTGGCTAAGCGAATAATATAGCAGCAGATCTTCCTTCAGGTCCTGTTCTTCCGCTCGATCAATCATCAGGTTCAAAGCGCCGCGATTATCGGCGAGGCTATGAAAATAAAGGCGGCGCGCAAGTTCCATACTATATTTTGTGCGCTGGTTAAAAAATTCGCTGATCTGTTTGAATATCACCACGGCGAGTCCCGCGATGGCCATCGTCATGGCGTAGGGAACGGCAAGTAATCCTGTAAGGAGACCGCCTCCCGCTGCAACAGTGCTGCTTCCCCCAGTCAAACTGCCATAGATGCTGGTTGCAACACCTGTTCCTGTGGTGACGCTGAGTTTGATTTTGTCAAACAGTTTGAACCGGACACGCGTGGTCGGAAACATCATTTCCAGATCTTCACGCGGTATATTCTTGAAAACCTTGATATAAATGAAGTTCGACAAATCAACACATGAAATGGTCTTTTGATAATGCGCCAGCTTTGCGCGCGCTTCCGTTTCAGACAGGTCGTCTTTTCGGATCAATTTGCGAATGGCTTTTTTTTGGGAATAGCGCAACAGTTTTCGAAATTTTTTCAAGATAGCAGTTGCCGTTTCCTCATCGACATCTTCGCTCTTTTGGATTTCCTCGATAATCTGATCATCGACCAGGAACACATGTTTAGACAGTAAGGTACGATATCGCTTTAGCTTGCGCCGGGCAGCGCGTGGGCTCATGCCGTGCTTTTCGACCATTTCCGCAAATCTGACTTGCTCGGGCTTTAGCTTGATGAGCAGGAACAGGCGCACAAAAACCGGCACCTCGACAATGCGTTTGGACAGGTAGGCTGTTTTCCAGTTTCGTTTGGTGGTTTTTTCGGTTTTGGAGCCGCGATAGTAGATGATCAGATCTTCGTAAGAATCAAGATTGACCGACAGATCAAGGCCGTAATCAGACTTTTCACGAAACAGCCCGTTCAGATTCGTTTCGTCTATACGAGCATAGTTTGCACGAAGCATAAGCCACTCAATATCCGTGACCAGCTCGCTTTTCATGATCGCCAATTGCCGATCGCTTTGATCGAGGATCTTGAACGTATCGCGATCAGGGCTGAAGGGCATATAGATCTCTTTCAGCCTTGAAAGTTTCTCATGATAGATCTGATGGCGCCAGGCGGACAGATAGACGCAAAGCTCTTCCAGCCCCGTTTGATCTTTGGGCCGGTCAATTTCCTGACGCTGCAAAAAATCGATAATCGCATATCTGGTAATGGGGATGAAATGATTGGCGTCGCGCACAAATTCGCCAGGTTTTGGGGTCTGTACTAAATGATCCATGTAAATAATGCCCAATATAAATTAACGTACCCCTAGCATATGATAGCCACGAGATGACAATTAATCAAACAGGTCGGCAAGATATGGAATTTTAGTATGAAGATAGCCCGGTAAGAACCCTCATCTCATCATCAGACGGATCCGACCATCTCTCAGACTTCGAGGCCAGTGCTTATAGCCCGCCCAAACGTTTAATCGTTTTGACGACCTTATCGACCCCATCACCGGCTTTTAGATTGGTGAATAAAAAGGGACGTTCACCGCGCATTTTTTTACTGTCGCGGTCCATCACTTCAAGGCTTGCGCCAACCAGCGGGGCGAGATCGGTTTTATTGATGATCAGCAGATCGGAGCGGGTGATGCCGGGACCACCTTTGCGCGGGATTTTATCGCCGGCTGAGACATCAATCACATAAAGGGTGATGTCGGCCAGCTCCGGGCTGAAGGTGGCGGCGAGATTGTCGCCCCCCGATTCAATAAAGATAATATCGAGATCTGGGAATTGCTCATGCATCTGCGCTACAGCCGCCAGATTGATGGAGGCATCTTCGCGGATAGCAGTGTGTGGGCAACCGCCTGTTTCGACACCCATGATGCGCTCAACTGGCAATGCACCAGAGCGCGTCAGAAATTCAGCGTCTTCTCTGGTGTAAATATCATTGGTGATGGCAGCGATGGAATATTGATCGCGCATCGCAAAGCACAGCTTTTCGGCCAATGCGGTTTTACCCGAGCCAACCGGCCCGCCAATGCCGACCCGCAAGGGCCCGTTTGAAGAAGAAGTCATGAGCGAAACAGCCTCGTATATTGGTCTTCGTGTTGCATGGAGAAAAAATCGAGCATCTGCGTTGAACTTGCCAGTTGGTCGAGATTTCCAGCCGGTGGATTTTGCGCCAGTTGTGTGATGGTTGCCATGAGCGCCGTGGTGGTTTTTTGGCCATCTGTCTGGCCAAGTGGCACAAGGCGCACAAGGGCCGAAACAAGATTGGCGGCAAAGCCGTGAAGATAAGCGGTCAGCGTGGCTTCAAGCGCAAGTTTTGCCCCGGCCGCAGCGACACCAACACTGATCGAATAGGCATAGGGACCGGGCCATGCTTTGACGAGCCGGTCAAGCGCCGTATTGGGCCAGCAATCGCGGGTCACCTTTAAAAAGGCAGCACCCTGCGCATGGCTCTCAAGGGTCAGCTCCTTGGTGGCCCCAAAGACAGCGGACAGTTCGGCGACCTCTTTTAGCGCTTTGTCGTCATCGCTCTGCGCAGCCTTGTAAGCAGCCGATAGCAATTGGGCGTCGAGTTGCCCTGCGCCATGGGTAAGGATATGACGAACAAAGTTTTCGCTGCTTATCTGGTCGGTGATGAGGCCTTTTTCAACGGCCATTTCCAACCCATGCGAATAGCTGAACGCGCCAACCGGATAGGAGGGAGAGAACCAGGCGGACAGGATATAGAGCGCTTCATTTTCTGGTAAAAGATCAGTCATGAGCGTGCTCGTGGCCATGGTCATGACCGTGTTCATGGCTATGGGTCTGGCCGTGGCCGTATGCGCCGCCTTCTGGATTGAAGGGCGCATCAAGGCGGGTCACTTCGCAGTCCAGCTTTTCCAGCATATCGGCAATGACATGATCCCATCTGAGTACCAGCCGGTCGCCATGGATTTCGCATGACAAATGCCGGTTGCCAATATGCCAGGCTGTGCGCATCAGATGCAGCGGGTCCTTGGCGACCACCTGCATGATGTCTTCAGGGGCCGCGAGCACGCGGATATGGCGGCCATCCTCCAGTAACAGATCCGTGCCCTCATGCAGCTGCACCGCTTCTGGCAGGTCGAGCAAAAAGGCAAGACCATCGTCGCCCGTCATCACCATCCGCCGCCGAAAACGGTCGTCATAAGAAAGCGTCACCGTATCAGCAGGCGCGTTATGGCTATGGGTTATGCTGGTCGCTTTGATCATGTGTTTCTCAGTTTTTTTTCTAGTTCAGATAATTCACTTTCCCACCAGTGAATTGCCTGTAAAAAAATATCTCTAGCATCTTCTCCCTCACCGTACCCATCCACGATAGGGCGATATAAATCAGAATCTATTTCAAATAGTTCGGGGGTTTTAGAAGTCATGCTTGCCATCAGCTGGATCGTGTCCTCAAGATGAATTGAAAAATGATATTCTTTTAGAATGTTGTTTCGCTCTTGCTCTATAGAGTCTCTGAAAATACGATGGCTTTCTTCTTCTGTGGAGCGCCATTTGCAAAAAGCCTCTTTTGCCAACGGATGAAGTTCATTTGGCTGTCCATTTGAATCTCTGGCATCGACTTTGTATAGTACGTGGCCTACCGTTCTTAACAGCGCAACTCCACCAGACCAAAGAACTCTCCATCTTGAGGAAGAGTTTTCATTTTCAAGCATTTCATGAGCTAAATTACAGTCGTTTAGAACATTTCTCGCGGCGGCAGTCATCTCCACCACCTTAATACAAGAAATAGCACTGCCCTACAGTCCGCTCTCTTGGCGCTTGCACTTGGCATCTAATCAGCGCCTCCAAACAAAACTGTCTGGTAATCCATCGCGCCGTTCAGAATATGCAATATTTGAATGCAGTCATCTTCGACCCTATAGAAAATCAGATATTTGCCATAAACACGTCGTCTGATTCCTGTTTTTTCATGTCCTGCAACAAGAGCGAAACGCATCGGGTGATCCGCCAACCCAAGGCAAGCCTGTTCGATCTCTATTGCAAAGCTGGCGGCGCGAGTAACATCATTTTCAGCAATGAACTCCGCCACATTTCGCAAATCCTGCTCAGCAGAAAAGGTAAACTCAACCTTCATGCTTTTTCTCTTTGGCAAGTTTTTCAAGATGGGTGTGAAGGTCGGCAAAAACCTCTTTGGCGGGCCTTGTCCGCCCTTTGGCTACATCCTCGAGGCCTTTGGCCAGCGAGGCATCAAGTGCCTCCAGTCTTTTTTCGCGTTCCTGTACGAGGCGCAGCCCTTCGCGCAGGACTTCAGAGCGCGAGCGGTAACGCCCCTTAGTCACAAGCTCGTTTAAATAGTCTTCCAGTGGTTTTCCAAGATCAGCGCTAACGGCCATATCAATTCTCCTTTGCGTGGATTTTAGCAAAACCAATAACTATTATCAATTTCTCCCTCAAAACAAAAAGTAGCGCTGCGCCATTGGTAGCTCTGTTGCGGGTTCGCATGTTAGGAGTTCGCCGTTGGCGCGCACTTCGTAGGTTTCGGGGTTGACCTCGATGTCGGGGGTGGCGTCGTTTAGCTTCATTGCTGATTTGCCGATGCCGCCGCGCGTATTTTTGACGGCCAGCAAGTTTTTTTCCAGGCCCAGCGTCTTGCCGATGTCCGCGTCCAGTGCCGCTTGCGAGACAAAGCTCACGGCGCTGTTGATCATGGATTTTCCAAACGCTCCAAACATTGGGCGGTAATGCACTGGCTGCGGGGTGGGAATGCTGGCATTGGGATCACCCATGGGAGCGGCGGCAATAGATCCCATCTTTATGATCATGTCGGGTTTGACGCCGAAAAAGGCTGGTGACCATAGCACCAGATCGGCGAGCTTGCCGACTTCTACCGAGCCGATATGCTTGTCCATGCCGTGGGCAATCGAGGGGTTGATGGTGTATTTGGCGATATAGCGTTTGACGCGCAGATTGTCATTGTCGCCGGTTTCGCCGGGCAGTGCGCCGCGCTGCTTTTTCATCTTGTCGGCGGTTTGCCAGGTGCGGATCAGCACCTCGCCCACACGCCCCATGGCCTGACTATCGGAGGCGATGATCGAGAACGCACCCATATCATGCAAAATATCTTCAGCGGCAATGGTCTCGCGGCGGATGCGGCTTTCGGCAAAGGCGATGTCTTCGGGGATATTGGGATCGAGATGATGGCAAACCATCAGCATATCAAGATGCTCGTCCAGCGTGTTGATCGTGAAGGGCCTTGTCGGGTTGGTGGAGGAGGGGATAACATTTTCCTCGCCGCAGATTTTAATGATGTCGGGGGCATGACCACCGCCAGCGCCCTCGGTATGAAAGGCGTGAATAGTGCGGCCCTTGAAGGCGTCCACCGTGTTTTCGACAAAGCCGCTTTCGTTGAGCGTGTCGGTGTGGATCATCACCTGCACATCCATGTCATCAGCGACAGACAGGCAGCAATCAATGGCGCCCGGCGTCGTGCCCCAGTCTTCGTGCAATTTTAGCGCACATGCGCCGCCCTTCACCTGTTCCACCAAACCCTCTGGCTGGCTGGCATTGCCTTTGCCAGCGAACGCCAAATTCATGGGAAAGCTTTCGGCGGCTTGCAACATGCGGCCAATATGCCAGGATCCGGGCGTGCATGTTGTGGCATTGGTGCCCGTCGCTGGTCCCGTGCCGCCGCCCAGCATGGTCGTGACGCCAGACATTAGCGCATCGTCGATTTGTTGCGGGCAGATGAAATGGATATGGGCATCAAAACCGCCGGCTGTGAGTATTTTTCCCTCGCCCGCAATGACCTCCGTGGACGGGCCGATGATGATGTCAACGCCTGACTGTATGTCTGGATTGCCCGCCTTGCCAATCGCCGCGATAAGCCCATCGCGAATGCCAATATCGGCTTTGTAGATGCCGGTATAATCAACAATGAGCGCATTGGTGATGACGGTATCGACAGCTCCATTGGCGCGAGTTACCTGGCTTTGGCCCATGCCATCACGAATGGTTTTGCCGCCGCCAAACTTGACCTCTTCGCCGTAAGTGGTGAGGTCTTTTTCGACTTCGATAATGAGATCGGTATCGGCAAGGCGCAAACGATCGCCGGTGGTCGGGCCATACATATTGGCGTAAGCAGCGTGTGAAATTTTATAGGGCATCAGCTGGCGCTCCCTTTTGTGATTGGTCCCATCACATCTTGATTAAAGCCATAGACTTCTCGCTTGCCGCCAAACGGCACCAAGGTCACCTCGCGCGATTGGCCGGGCTCAAAGCGAACGGCGGTGCCAGAGGGTATGTCGAGGCGCATGCCAAGAGCTTTGTCGCGATCAAAATCAAGCGCGCTGTTGGTCTCGGCAAAATGATAATGGCTGCCGACCTGGACCGGGCGGTCGCCAGTATTGGCTACCGATAGCGTGAGAGGCTTTGCACCTTTGTTGAGTTCGATCTCGCCAGAAGCTGGCAATAATTCACCGGGGATCATTGGCATGTCGGTTTCCTATCTGATGGGTTCGTGAACGGTGACGAGCTTGGTGCCATCGGGGAAGGTGGCTTCCACCTGCACGTCATGGATCATCTCGGCGATACCCTCCATGACCTGATCGCGGGTGAGAATTTTTGCGCCAGCTGCCATCAGATCAGCGACCGACCTGCCATCACGAGCGCCCTCGACAACGAAGTCTGAAATGAGCGCCACGGCTTCTGGATGGTTGAGCTTGACACCGCGCTCCAGACGCCGGCGCGCCACCATCGCGGCAACTGATATGAGCAGCTTATCTTTTTCTCGTGGGGTCAGATGCATGAAATGCGCTCCTCGATTATTGATTTTAACATAGCCAGACCTTCGGCAGATCGGCTTTTGTGTTTTGGTTGGTTTTGTTCATGAGGTCCTGGACCAGCTTGCCAAGGGCGGCGCGCATCATTGCACCTTCAGATCCAAGAACACGGGTAATGAGTAGTTTGGGCAACAAGCTGCAGCCGATTTTTGTATGATCATTTGAAAGTCTATTGCAGGTCTCTTTCATGGATTTCTCAAGCCGGCCCGCATCCTCCCCCACATAAAGCAATGTGGCGATAGCCTTGGCCCCATTGGCAATGGCAGGGCGTGTCAGTTGTTCCTTGATATTGCCATGCAGATGAAACCCGTCGGCAAAAACCAGCGCCCCGTCATGGCGAATGCGCCAGCTTTCAAAAATGGCGCCCTCGACGACTTCTTCGCTCATCGCCGTGCGGCCAAACACCAGACTTTCGGTGGCGATGAGGGACGAGCCCTTTTTCATATCGATGTTGTTTGTGCGGTGCAAGCGGCCGCCATTGAACAAGATGGTTTCCTGGGGCAGCCATTGGGCATGGGCCTGCTTGCCAATTGTCATGGTCGTTTCAATGCAAGCATCCTCAAGGCGTGAGCGATAAATACGCTCGGCGGCTTGCGCGGTGATGCGGGCATATGTGTTGTCGCCCCAGATGAATTCCTGCTTGAGCTTGTCGCCATCTGTCAGGCCGCCTGACGTATTGATCAAAACGCCTTCACACATATGACCTGGTTCGATGGCAGGAAAACGCGCCTTCAGGCAACCTTGCTGATAGAAATCATCTAGCACGGTTTGTGCCCCCCGGCGTTTGAGGGAAATGCGCAGATGACCGCGTGCACGCGACAGCTTTGGTGGTGTTTTTTGCTCGTCTTTCTCAGCCACGCTAAGCACAGTTTGTTCCTTGCCGAGTTAGACGGTTAGATGTTTCATAATATCGGCTTCTGGCACGTCACCAATATTGCCGCTTAAAACAACTTCACCGCGATCTAGTACCGAAAAATCATCGGCCAGATCACGGGCAAATTCGTAATATTGTTCCACCAGCAATATGGCCATATCGCCGCGATCACGCAAGAGCGCAATGATGCGTTCAATATCCTTGATGATCGAGGGCTGAATACCCTCGGTTGGCTCATCCAGCACCAATAGTTTTGGCCGCATGGTCAAAGCGCGGGCAATCGCCAATTGTTGTTGCTGACCACCCGAAAGATCACCACCGCGCCGCGACAGCATCTGCTTCAAAACGGGAAACAGCTCATATATCTCATCGGCGATAAAACGCTCGCCCTCTGGCGCTGCAGCAAAAGCCGTTTCAAGGTTTTCCTTGACGTTTAACAGGGGGAATATCTCGCGCCCCTGCGGCACATAGGCGATACCTGCTCTGGCCCTATCCGGAGTGCTCATTTTTGAGATCTCGTTTCCCTGCCAGTTGATGGTGCCAGAGCTAATGGGCTGATGACCGACAATAGCTCGCAACAAGCTGGTCTTGCCGACACCATTCCGGCCAAGCAAGCAAGTGACCTTGCCGATTTGCGCGCCAATCGAGACCCCCTTGAGGGCTTGCGAGGCGCCGTAATAAAGATCGATATTTTGTGCTGTTAGCGCCATGTTATTTTCCCAGATAGACTTCCCATATTATCTTCCCAGATAGACTTCAATAACGCGCTCGTCATTGCTCACTTCATCCATGTTGCCCTCGGCGAGGATCGAGCCTTCGTGCAGCACCGACACTTTAACGTCGAGGTCGCGCACAAACACCATATCATGCTCCACCACTACAACCGCTTTGGTCTTGGCGATTTCTTTCAGCAGAATGGCGGTCTCGGTGGTTTCCGCGTCGGTCATGCCAGCGGCTGGTTCATCAACCAGCAACAGCTTTGGCTCTTGAGCCAGCAGCATACCGATCTCCAGCCATTGTTTTTGCCCGTGCGAAAGATTGGCGGCCAGTTCATTGCGCTGCCCTGTGAGGCGGATGGTCTCCAGTAACTCATCAATGCGCTGGTTTTGTGTGTTGCTCAAAGTGCTGAACAGAACCGGAAAAACACGGCGATCATCCTTGAGGGAAAGTTCCAGATTGTCAAACACGCTTTGGCTCTCAAAGACAGTTGGCTTTTGAAATTTTCGGCCAATGCCAAGCTGGGCGATATCGGCTTCGTCAAGCTTGGTCAGATCAATCTCGCCATTGAAAAAAATATCACCATGATCAGGAGTTGTTTTGCCGGTAATGACATCCATCATGGTTGTTTTACCCGCGCCATTTGGGCCAATGATCGCCCGCATTTCACCAGGTTCAACGATGAAGGACAGCTCGTTGAGGGCGCGAAAGCCATCAAAGCTGACGGTCACACCGTCGAGATACAGGACTGATCCGTGTGCAAGTTCCATCGTTGACCTCTATTCTGCCGGCTGAGTTGATTGTTGATCTGGCTGCTTCTCAGATTTTTGTTTTTTGGGTTTTTTGGGCTTTCGCGCAAATAGTCCAAGAATGCCTTTTGGCAAAAAGATCGTTGTGAATATAAACAAGGCACCAAGTGCAAACAGCCATAGTTCAGGCAAGGCCCCGGTGAACCAGGTCTTGGCAAAATTGACGAGCACCGCTCCAAACGCGGCGCCAATCAAAGTGCCGCGCCCTCCAACAGCAACCCAGATCACTGTTTCGATTGAGTTGGCCGGGGCAAATTCGGACGGGTTAATGATGCCGACTTGCGGCACATAAAGTGCCCCTGCGACCCCTGCAATCATAGCGGAGATTGTCCACACAAACAGTTTGTAATTTTCGACGCGGTAGCCAAGAAAGCGCGTGCGGCTTTCGGCATCGCGAACGCCAATCAATACCTTGCCAAACCGGGATTTTATGATGGCACGAGAGATCAAGAAGGCAAGCATCAAGGCAACAACCGTCGCGACGAACAGGCCAGATCTCGTCGCATCACTTTGCAGATTGAAGCCCAGTATGTCCTTAAAATCGGTGAGACCGTTATTGCCGCCAAAGCCCATATTATTGCGGAAAAAGGCCAGCATCAGCGCATAGGTCAAAGCCTGTGTGATGATCGAGAGATACACCCCCGTTACACGCGAGCGAAACGCAAACCAGCCAAAGGCAAAGGCCAGCAAGCCCGGTACACACAAAACCATCAACATGGCAAAGGGGAACATATCAAAGCCGCTCCAGAACCATGGTAGCTCGCTCCAGTTCAAGAACACCATGAAATCGGGCAGATCGGGATTGCCATAAACTCCGCGCGCGCCGATCTGGCGCATCAGATACATGCCCATCGCATAGCCGCCAAGCGCAAAGAACGCCCCGTGCCCCAGCGTCAAAATACCAGCATAACCCCAAACGAGATCGACACTTAAAGCAAGCAGTGCATAGCATAGATATTTGCCCAGCAGCACCACCCAGTAAGTTGAGAGATGAAACGGACTTTGCGGCGGCATGACAAGATTTGCAACCGGTACAATCACCGCAATGATCGCCAGCAGCGTCAGAAAAAGAACGGAGTTCTTGTCCAGTGTTTTGATCAAAAAACTGTTTCTCATTGCTCCACCGCTCTACCTTTTTGCGCGAACAATCCGCGTGGTCGTTTTTGAATAAACAAGATGATCAGCACCAATACGAGGATCTTGCCAAGCACCGCGCCAACAGCTGGTTCAAGGAATTTGTTGAGCACCCCAAGTGAGACCGCGCCGACCAGCGTGCCCCAAAGATTGCCAACACCGCCAAACACCACGACCATGAAGCTATCAACAATATAAGCCTGCCCCAGATTGGGAGAGACATTATCAATCTGCGAGAGCGCCACACCAGCGATGCCGGCGACACCTGAGCCTAAACCAAAGGTCAGTGCATCAACCCATCCAGTGCGAATGCCCATGGAGCCCGCCATAGCGCGATTTTGTGTCACAGCCCTCATGCGCAGGCCAAAGCTTGTATATTTCAAAACAGCCAACAGGGTGAATAATACCGCAAGCGCAAACACCATGATCCATAAGCGGTTATTGGTGATGATGAGTTGGCCCACTTCAAATGAACCGCTCATCCAGGAGGGGTTGCCGACTTCTTGATTGGTTGGCCCAAAGATGCTGCGCACGGCTTGCTGCAACACCAATGAGATCCCCCACGTGGCCAGCAGGGTCTCCAGTGGTCGACCATAAAGAAAGCGAATGATACCGCGCTCAATGGCAACCCCGATGGACCCGGCAATTATAAACGCAAGCGGCAAGGCGATAAGCAAGGAAACATCGAACAGAGCGGGAGCGCTGGTTCTGATGACTTCTTGCACAACAAAGGTCGTATAAGCGCCGATCATGATCATCTCGCCATGGGCCATATTGATGACCCCCATGACACCAAAGGTGATGGCCAGACCGATCGCCGCGAGGAGGAGAACAGATCCAAGAGACAGACCGTAAAAGATGGTTTGAGCGACCTCCCAGTAAGCCAAGCTTTTCTTGATCCGCCGCACGGCCCCTTCAGCCTGGCTCTTGACGTCCTTTGATGCCCCTTTTTGCATTGCCGCTTGCAAGAGTGTCAGTGCTGATTTATCGCCGCGCGCTTCAAGCACCTTGATGGCCGACAATTGCGCCGATGCGTTAGTGCTCGATAATTGTGCGCCGGCCAATGCCTCGCGCATACGGGTTTTAACTTCGTCATCGGTTTCCGCTTTCAGCGCTTCTTGCAAGGCGGGGATAGATTTTTGATTATGGCTTTTAAACATGGAGGCTGCAGCTTGCAAACGCTTTAGGCGATCTGGATGCTGAAGTTGAAGACCGCCCAGCACGGAGCGGATGACAACGCGCAGGCGGTTATTCACCCTGATTTTTTTATATTTGTTTTTGGCCGAGGTGCCCAGCGACTTGCTTGTATAGGGATCGCTTAACAATAGACCCTTGCCGCCTTTTACAATGATGACAATCGCACCATCGGTTTTTTTCTGGAACAGTTTGCCACCAAGATAGGCTTCAAGGATGGGCGCGGCCCGTTCGCTGCCGCTCGCGGCAATGGCGCGAATAGTCTTGATTTTTTTTGAGGTACTCTTTTCTTTCAGCTGCTCGACGAGCGTTGAGAATTCCTCGGCATGGGCGGCTTGCATGACTGGCGAAAACAGGAATGCCAAGAATAGAAATGATTGGATCAGCCGCTGCATTGTTTGTCCGCTACTTTTTATTATTTAAATGCCCAGGCGTATTACCTGATTTTTTGAAAAGAAGTGGATGAAGCGATCGAAAGGATCATCGCTTCATCCATTATTGTATTTAGCGCGATCGACTATTTAGCCATCACAGCACCAAGACATTTTTTGTCTTTGGTGTTGTAGTTTCCGCATGAAACAGGTTTTGTCCAATCCGAGATCAGATCTTTGGACCCTGGCAGGAAGTTTGACCAGGCATCGCCAGCCACAAGACCTTTGGTTTTCCAGACAACGTCAAATTGTCCGTCGTCCTGGATTTCGCCAATCAGCACAGGCTTGGTGATGTGATGGTTTTTCGCCATGATGGAAGTGCCACCAGTGAGATTTGGAACCTCGATACCGACCATCGCATCAATGACTTTATCCGTGTCGGTGGTGCCAGCTTTCTCGACAGCCTTTACCCACATTTTGAAGCCGATATAGTGAGCTTCCATTGGATCATTGCTGACCCGTTTTGGGTTTTTGGTGTAGGCTTTCCATTTCTTGATGAAAGCAGCATTTTCGGGGCTGTCGACAGACTGGAAATAATTCCAGGCGGCGAGATGACCAACGAGCGGCTTGGTATCGATACCGGCCAGCTCTTCTTCTCCAACAGAAAAGGCGACGACGGGAATATCTTCGGCCTTGATGCCCTGATTGGCGAGTTCTTTATAGAACGGTACATTGGCGTCACCATTGATGGTGGAAACCACACCGGTCTTTTTGCCTTCAGAGGCAAACTTCTTGATGCTTGCAACAATCGTCTGCCAGTCAGAATGACCAAACGGCGTGTAATTGACCATGATGTCTTTTTCAGCAACGCCCTTGGCGATCAGATAGGCCTTGAGGATTTTGTTGGTTGTGCGCGGATAGACATAGTCAGTTCCAGCTAGAACCCAGCGCTTTACAGCGCCCCCATCTTCACTCATCAGATAATCAACCGCAGGAATAGCCTGTTGGTTGGGAGCAGCGCCCGTATAAAAGACGTTGCGTTCTGATTCTTCGCCTTCATATTGAACAGGGTAGAAGAGGATATTGTTGAGCTCTTTAAAGACGGGCAGTACAGATTTGCGCGACACAGAGGTCCAGCAACCAAATACGGCATCGACTTTGCTCTTGGAGATCAGCTCGCGCGCTTTTTCAGCAAACAAAGGCCAGTTGGAAGCGGGATCAACGACAACCGCTTCAAGTTTGCGACCCAAAAGACCGCCCTTTTTGTTCTGCTCTTCGATGAGCATCAACATAGCGTCTTTGAGGGTTGTCTCAGAAATGGCCATGGTTCCTGACAAAGAATGCAGAACTCCGACCTTGATGGTTTCTTTTTTCGCGTGAGCTGCGGCCTGAGCGTCTGTGCTCCAGGTTGAGCCCAAAAGAGCTGTGGCAGCAATGGCTCCAAGAGCCAATTGTTTAAGGCTATTCATTTTTTCTATTTCCTAACAGAAGTTGTTTACACCAACGACCTAAATGGCAAGCCTCGTGCCAGTTGGTTAATGAACTCTTAATGAAGTAGTATTAGTGATTGTAATATAAGGATAATTTAAATTTATCTCGCTGTGAGATTAGCGATATCAAGAGACAGGAATCCGTGCCTGCATAAAGAATGTGCATAAATAAACAGCATATTCAGATATCGTGATGAATAATTAGTCATGCTACAAGGGTGACTAAAAAGTAATCATTTACAGGAAATTACATTGGTGAGATTTTTTAATCATGGCTCACCCCTACAACCGATGCTATAGGGGTTTCATCGGAAAGTAATATCTCCGGCAGAGGTTGTTTACACCATATTCCACCTCGGGCCCCGTGCGTGAGTACGGGGCTTTTTAATTGAGGTGAAATCATTGGTCTTTGGTCTTGGATATTTGTATTCAATGGCCGTTTTTGGCACTTGTTTGTCGTTGTGACCCACCATGGCGTTTGCCAGCAATCAAGAGGATAGCGCTCATACGAGCCTGACTATTCTGAGCGCCACTTTTGTTCCCTGCATGAATCAGGTTCTCCAATGATAGTCAAAGTACTTTGTTGAGCGCTTTTTCAAGAAAATCAATCGAGCGGTCGATATTGTGGAGCTTGTCCAGGCCAAACAATCCCAGCCTAAAGGTTTGAAAATCTTCCGGCTCATCACATTGAAGAGGAACACCTGCAGCGATTTGCAAGCCTGCGGCGGCAAATTTCCTGCCGTTTTGAATATCTGGGTCATCAGTGTAACTGACCACGACACCAGGGGCCTGAAACCCTTGTGCAGCGACGCTTTTTATGCCTTTGCTTTCCAGCAATGCACGAACCTTGTCCCCCAGCTCTTGTTGCTCGGCGCAGACCTTCTCGAACCCATATTGCTCGGTTTCTTTCATGGTGTCGCGGAACTTGACAAGTGCGTCTGTTGGCATGGTCGCATGATAGGCATGACCGCCATTTTCATAGGCCTCCATGATCTGTTGCCATTTGCGTAAATCACAGGCGAAGCTGGAGCTTGTGGTCTCCTCCAGTTTTTTGCGAGCAGCAGAGCTCAGCATAACCAACCCGCAGCAGGGCGAGGCGCTCCAACCTTTTTGCGGCGCGCTGATCAGCACATCAACGCCAGCAGCCTTCATATCGACCCAGATGGTCCCCGACGCGATGCAATCCAGCACGAACAGCCCGCCAACGCCATGAACGGCATCAGCAAGGGCCCGCAGATAGCTATCAGGCAAAATGATCCCAGACGATGTTTCGACATGCGGTGCAAATACGATGTCGGGTTTTTCAGATTGGATTTTTGCCACTGCCTCATCAATGGGAACCGGGGCAAAGGCGGCTTGATGAGAGTCATCGATCCTTCTTGCTTTCAAAACGCTTGTCTGGGAGGGAATATTTCCAGCATCCAGTATTTGGCTCCAGCGAAAGCTAAACCAACCATTGCGAATAATGAGACATTTTTTATCATTGGCAAACTGTCGCGCCACGGCTTCCATGCCATATGTGCCACCGCCAGGCACGATGATTGCCGTCTCACTATTGTAAACGTTTTTGAGCGTATCCGAGATGTCATTCATGACCTGTTGGAAGGTCGAAGACATATGATTAAGCGAGCGATCGGTAAAAACCACGGAAAATTCGAGAAGTCCATCGGGGTCTATATCAGATAGTAAGCCAGTCATCATCTTCTCCTGCGCAAAGAGGTTTTTCCATAAGTAAAATTCCTATAGGAAGGCTTCCATAAGAACAAGAAAACTCTCGTCAAAAAAAGAAAATGATCGGCTTGTTGCTGGCAATCAAGGGAGCAGCAGTCATTGTAGCCTGGCTGCGCTGAGCGCCACTATTGATCTCTTTTTACCTCTTGTTTGCGACCGGAAATAGATCCCATCACGCTGATTTGGATTGCTGGCATATAGACATTTTCGCTCGCAGAATGAGGCCGCATCGCAAAAGGCCACTTGTTCCAGCTCTCAAGCAGCCCTTGATCTTTCAAAACTCTCCAGATGCTCGTATGGCGAGGAACACGACAATGAGTTGAAATGGGCTCGCGAATTTATCAAGAAAATATGGAAATCTTGGCGCACTCGAAAATTTCATTGTGTTCAGACAGGCCAGAACAAACGGCAAATAAACACCCCGTAAATACGAGGATTTCTGATCTTTAATTGGATGGTGTTGGTCGAAGAGCAAAAAACCAATCTCGAACCGGAGCGCCAACAGAGCCCGACTGGGCGATGGCCCAAGGGCCGCGCGTGTCGCAGGCCTTCGCGCAGCGAAGAATAGCCGTGAGATAGGAAAAATGGGCCAGACGCAATTGAATAATAGTTATAAGTTATTGACAATAAACAGTATTAAAAATTAACAAAAACAAGTGGCTCCCATAGTTGCCCCCATCTATTTCCCGTCACCATGATTTTTTGGGGTAAAATGCTTTTAAAATGGGAAGGACCGGCAATAGTCGAAATTAGTCCACGTCATTAATATCAAGGGCGGGTAAAGACCTGACGATTTTCATGGTTTCAAGACTGACAGTGATGACGCGCTGGAATAGCTCCAGCGGGTATTTTGCGTTGTTCATTGTTTCGGTGGCATAGAGATTTGCATCATTGACGATGCCGCTTTTTTTGTCTGTCTTGACGCATTGGCGACCCATCACCCAGTCAAGGGCAGACTTGCCATTGACGATGTAATCATAGGCTTCAAGGGGGATGTCTTTTATGGTGATGTGATCGTTATAAATGACCGTGGACTTGTCTTTTTCCTTACCTGCCTTACCAAATTTCATTTTGGTGACATAGTAATCCTTGTCCGTTTTTGGCTTGCCCTCAATGGTGACAGGATAAAGCTCTGCACTTTCATAATCCACATGCAATGCGCCCAGGACGCGGCCAGCTTCAACAAATGCCCAAAAATCTGTTGCCGTTTTCACGCAAGGGATGCGGGGGAGCTGTTTTGATAGATTATCGGCATAGCGACTACGGTAATCATCGGAATGCAAGAGGCCATAGATATAATAGAAAATATCTTTCTTCGTGATCGCCTCACCGGGGTAAGCTGCAAGAAAATGCTCTAGTCCTGCATCCGTAAGACCGTCTTTTTCACTATAGACAGTTTCCGTACTATCTGCTTCAAATAAGCCGCCATCTTCTCCATCGCTAATTTCTTCATAGAGTTTGAGCGGGTAACATTGACCTTTCTCGATCAAATCAAGGTTTGGCAAGGTATCTAGCATATAAGCAGAAAAACCGCTCCTAGCCCCTACACCAGATACGGCTATAACCAAATTCCCTGCCTCCCCATTTGGGAATAATTGAGGTATTTGGTACACCATTTCATTCAGTTGTCTATTAAAGTATAACCATTGCTTCGTGAATGGGCGATATAAGCTTTTCGAGATGTATTTTTGATTAAATGCAATTGCCTTACCCTTCGAAAGTGAAAACTTTAGTGCACGTGTCCAGCTGATTTTAGAGGTATCATTTTCTATAAAATCATCAGGTTTAATCTTGGGATTATTTTACAAGGCTGCTTGATACTCGCCAGTTTGCTCTGAATAAAAGTCAATGAGATTTTTCAGATTAAAGCTAAGGTTTTCTACAGAAAAATTATAGCACCAAGCATCTCGATTAGTAACTACGCCTAAAGAATAATTGTGAAAAATGGAAATCGCAGATTTATTTTTTTTATCACCAATAACTAGGTAATCTTCAAAACTTTCATCGCGTTGGTTGAGCCAATCATTGTGTTTATCAGGAGTTATGACTTGCCAACCTTCAGAGGATGTAATCCCTTCAATGCTTCCAAATTTAGAAATTTTTTCTAATTTCTGTTGTTCGGTCAAGTCATCACCAATGTCATTGTAATATATTTTACCACTGGCTATCGATTCAGGATTCTTAACAAAAACAGATATTGCAATACCTGTCATACTACCCGAGCCAAAAATATTTTCTCCTTCTTTTGCCCGCCCATTGCTTAACATGTTCTTGCGAATATCACCACGTAGATGAAATATATATAGGTTAGTGAACTCATCTTTTAGGCATTTACGCAGACCATCAGCAAATGAACGTTCTATCCACGCACTGCCAGAAACATAGGTTATTACACCGCTTTTTCCTATGCGATCACTCCCCCAGCGAATGGCGCGGATATATGAATCGTATAAGTTCTTTTGCAGGGCTGCTTTCGAATATTTTGCATAAGTTCTGCGGATACTTTCATCTAAAGACAGGTAGGTGATATTTTTGGCATTGTCATTCTCACTCTTTTGCCCTGCTGAATACGGTGGATTACCTATGATAACCCGAATGTCCAGATTTTTTTGCCGGGTACGCCGCGCACTATTATCCACCATCAAGTCGCTAATCAGATCATCTTTTTCGTAGAGCTGAAATGTGTCTGTAAGACAGATCCCTTCAAATGGCTTGTAGTCGCCCCCGACAAGGCTGTGATAAACCGCTTCAATATTGATTGCCGCTATATAATAAGCCAACAGCACTATCTCATTGGCGTGGATTTCATTTTTATATTTGTGAGGCAGTTGCTCTTTGCTAATCAGGCCGCTTTGCAACATACGGGTAATGAATGTTCCTGTACCTGTGAAGGGGTCAATGATATGTACGCCTTCGCTGCCCAAAGTCTGGTTAAATTCAGATTTGAGCACATCATTGACACTGTGAATAATGAAATCCACGACCTCAACAGGGGTATAAACAATGCCAAGCCGTTCGGTCATTTGTGGAAAGGCATTACGGAAAAACTTGTCATAGAGTTCCACAACTATTTTTTGCTTACCCTCTGCACTGTCTATACCTTCAGCACGCATCTGCACACTGGCATAAAACTTTTCCAGTGTGTCCGCTTCCTTGTCCAGGTGATGCTCTTGCAATATCTCCAAAACCTGTTGCATGGCCTGTGAAACCGGATTATTGCCAGCAAAACTGTATTCTTTAAACAGGGCATCAAAGACAGGTTTGGTGATAAGATGCTGCGCCAGCATTTCTATCACTTCATCATCGGTAATGCTGTCATTGAGGTCATCGCGCAGTTCTTCTGCAAAAGCCTTGAAGGCGGCAACCTCTTTTTTGTTTTCGGGATTGTTGACAATGGTAGTGATGCGGGTGATGTGGGTATCTGCAATCTTGGCAATGTCATTTGCCCAATCTTCCCAATGGTTGCGGTTGCCGCATTTTTGCACGACCTTGGCATAAAGAGCGCGTTCAATCTCCCCAACCTCAAAGGCCAAATCACCCTGCGGATTACTCTGATTGCCTGGCGGCGGCGTTCCAATCGTATGACTGCCCTCACCTGCATCCTTGTTGCATGTGTCTTTGGTCTTTCTGGCTTTTGGCTGCGCCTTGTCAGTGATCGCAATCACTGAGCTGGTCCCACATTGTTGGACAGCTTGGCAGCGTTGTTAAGGTGTATTCACGTGTTTAATCATGCTGCCATTTTGCTTTGTTCGCGCTCACTATAAACCTCATCTGGTGTTCTGTCAT